>NZ_JBPQTX010000302.1:0-8338 GCF_051386555.1 Streptomyces sp. URMC 126 | reverse complement strand
GGCTATATCAGCCCGTCCGGCGTTTGAGGACGAGCGGCGAAGCCGCGATAGCGGGGTCTGGGGCGCAGCCCCAGGAATCGGCGAAGGGGCGGGACCGGGGCACAGCCCGCCGCAGGCGCCCCCGCCCACCATCCTCAGCTTCTCCTCAGATTCGGCCGCTACCCTGCGCCCTAAATCCAGCCGACGTGAGGAGGTTCGACATGGGACGCGGAAGCGGAAGCGGAAGCGGCAGCTACGCACTGGCCCGCGTAGCGGTGATCGTGCGGGCACCCGCCGCCTGGCTGTGGTGGCTCGGGCTCCTCGCGGCGGGCGTCGGGGCGGCGTTCCCCGGCCTGACGGGCCGCCGGATCGGCCTGCTCGCCGGGGCGGCGGCGTTCGTCGTGGCCGCCGCCGCGGGCTTCGCGGCCCGCCGCGGCCGGTACGCGCGGCTGGCGGAGGCCGCCTCGCGGGCGGGGAAGTCGGTGTTCCTCCAGGACCGCGCCGTCACCGCGCGCACCTGGCGGCGCGGCCGCCGCCGGTGGCTCGCGCTCGCGTTCCCGGCCGCCGTGGCCGCCTCGCTCGTCGCGCCCGGAGCGGGCGGCCTGGCCCTGGCCGGCGTGGGCGCGGGCCTGTGGGCGAAGGCCTTGTGGCTGGGCGGCCTGGAGCGCCGGGCGGAAGCGCTGTTGTGGGTGCGGACGGAGTGGGCGAAGGGGAGCCCGGCCGCCAAGGGCGTCCCCGGCTATCTGACCACCGGTCTCGCCGCCGGTGACGCGGCCCCGGGCGGCGGCCCCCGCCGTGACCGGCGCCCCGCGGCCCGCGCGGCGGTCAGCGCAGCCCGCTGAGCGCCCCCGCGTGCGCGCCCCCGCTCTCGGCGACCAGTTCGGCGAGGGACTGCGGCGCGCGGACGGGCGCGAACCGTACCCCGTCCGCCGTCCCGAGCCAGCCGTACACCCCCGGGCGGGGCAGCGCGTTGTAGGCGAAGTGGGTGGAGAAGTAGTACGCGCCGGTGTCGAGCAGGGCGACGTGGTCGCCGGTGTCCAGCGGCGGCAGGGTCCGGCCCACGGCCACCAGGTCGCCGGCGAAGCAGCAGGGCCCGGCGACGTCCTGGGGCACCGGCTCGCCCGTCTTCGGCAGTCCCAGGGCGTCGTACGCGGCCACTCGCAGCGGCCAGGCGTCCGGTGCGAAGACCGTCCGCGTGGCCACCTGGGCGCCCGCGTGCGTCACGGCGATCCGGCGGCCCCCGGCGGACTTGGCGTACTCGACGCGGGCCAGCACCAGGCCGTGCTTGGCCGCCAGGGACCGCCCGAACTCGGTGACCAGCCCGTACCGCCCGTCGAAGAGCCCCGGCACGGTCGCGGCGAGCAGCCGGGCGTACTCCCGGTGGCTCGGGACCACCTCGTCGGAGGCGAAGTTGACGGGGAGGCCGCCGCCGATGTCGAGGGTGCGGATTTGCTGTCGCCCGGCGAGACCGTTGATCTCCTCGGCGAGTTCGTAGACGAGCCGCACGCCCTCCGCGAGCAGCTCCGGCGGGCAGCCCTGCGAGCCGACGTGGCCGTGCAGCCGGGTCAGCCAGGGGCGGTCCGCGTACGCCCGCAGCAGCCAGGCGCGGGCGCCGGGGTCACGCAGCGCCACCCCGAACTTGGAGCTCTCCGTGGCGGTGCTCATCGCGCCGATGCTGCCCCCGCCCACCTGCGGGTTGACGCGGATGCCCAGCGGGGAGGCGGGCGGCCCGCCGGAGGCCACGAGCGCGTCGAGCCGGGCGAGTTCGGCGCGGCTGTCGACGTTGACGGCGATGCCGAGGGCCAGCGCCTCGCGCAGTTCGGCGGGGGTCTTGGCGGGGGAGTCGAGGACGATCCGGTCGGGCGGTACGCCGGCGGCGCGGGCCAGGGCCAGTTCGCCGGGGCTCGCCACCTCGCAGCCCAGCCCCTCGTCGGCGAGCAGCCGCAGGACCGGCACCAGGGAGGCGGCCTTCACCGCGAAGGCGTGCAGCACGCCCGGGCCGCCGTCGGCGGCGGCCTCACCGCCGGTGCGGACGTCGGCGAACGCCGCGCGCAGGGCTGCGGCCGACGCCCGTAGCCCGGCCACGTCCAGCAGCCCGGCCACCGGCTCGCGCTCGCTCACCAGCCCCCGCGCCACCGCCGCCCGGACGGCGGCGTCCCGCCGCTCCGCCGGGCCGGGCTCCGGCCGGCCGTTCCCCTTCAGGCCCACCCTCCCTACTTCACCACCGGAGCCGGTGCCGCGCCACGGCGCGGTGGGCCCGCGCCACCTGTTGACTAGACGTATTCACCGGCCCAGTATGTGCAGAAGTTCTATTCAGCACGTTCTCCACACGTTCTTCTCACCCACGGCCGGCGCCCGCCGCGGCCGGGAGTCAGGGAGGCAGGGCCCATGTCAGGACCGCGACCCGTGCGAGCGCCGCGAGGCACCGAGCTCAGCGCCCTGGGCTGGCAGCAGGAGGCCGCCCTGCGGATGCTGCAGAACAACCTCGACCCCGAGGTCGCCGAGCACCCCGACAAGCTCGTCGTCTACGGCGGCACCGGCAAGGCGGCCCGCGACTGGCGCTCCTTCGACGCCATGGTCCGCACCCTGAGGACGCTGAAGCAGGACGAGACCATGCTCGTCCAGTCCGGCCGCCCGGTCGGCGTGATGCAGACGCACGAGTGGGCGCCGCGCGTCCTGCTCGCCAACTCCAACCTGGTCGGCGACTGGGCCAACTGGGAGGAGTTCCGCCGCCTGGAGGCCCTCGGCCTCACCATGTACGGCCAGATGACCGCCGGTTCGTGGATCTACATCGGCACCCAGGGCATCCTCCAGGGCACCTACGAGACCTTCGCCGCCGTCGCCGCGAAGAAGTTCGGGGGGACCCTCGCGGGGACGATCACCCTCACCGCCGGCCTCGGCGGCATGGGCGGCGCCCAGCCGCTCGCCGTCACCATGAACGACGGCGTCGCGATCTGCATCGACTGCGACCCGCGTGCCATCGACCGCCGCATCGAGCACCGCTACCTGGACGTGCAGGCCGACTCCGTCGACCACGCGCTCCACCTGGCCGTCGAGGCCCGCGACGCCCGCCGCCCGCTGTCCATCGGCGTCCTCGGCAACGCGGCCGACCTCGTCCCGCAGCTCCTCGCGATGGGCGCGCCCATCGACATCGTCACCGACCAGACCTCCGCCCACGACCCGCTCGCCTACCTGCCGGCCGGCATCGCCTTCGAGGACATGGCCGACGCCGCGGCCAAGGACCCGGCCGGCTTCACCACCCGCGCCCGGGAGTCCATGGCGAAGCACGTCGAGGCCATGGTCGGCTTCCAGGACGCCGGCGCCGAGGTCTTCGACTACGGCAACTCCATCCGCGGCGAGGCCCGGCTCGCCGGGTACGACCGGGCGTTCGCCTTCCCCGGCTTCGTCCCCGCCTACATCCGGCCGCTGTTTTGCGAGGGCAAGGGCCCCTTCCGCTGGGCCGCCCTGTCCGGGGACCCCAAGGACATCGCCGCGACGGACCGCGCCATCCTCGACCTCTTCCCCGAGAACGAGTCCCTGGCCCGCTGGATCAGGATGGCCGGGGAGCGCGTCCACTTCCAGGGCCTGCCCGCCCGCATCTGCTGGCTCGGCTACGGCGAGCGGGACCGGGCCGGCGAGCGCTTCAACGACATGGTGGCGAGCGGCGAGCTGTCCGCCCCCGTCGTCATCGGCCGCGACCACCTCGACTGCGGTTCCGTCGCCTCTCCCTACCGCGAGACGGAGGCCATGCGCGACGGCTCCGACGCCATCGCCGACTGGCCGCTCCTCAACGCCATGGTCAACGTCGCCTCGGGCGCCTCCTGGGTGTCCATCCACCACGGCGGCGGCGTCGGCATGGGCCGCTCCATCCACGCGGGCCAGGTGACGGTCGCCGACGGCACGCCGCTGGCCGGCGAGAAGATCCGCCGGGTGCTGACCAACGACCCCGGCATGGGCGTCATCCGGCACGTCGACGCCGGGTACGACATCGCGGAGACGGTCGCCGAGGACCGCGGGGTGCGCGTGCCGATGCGCGAGGGTGACGCGTGAGCGAGACAGCCCGTCCGGCGTTCGAGGACACCGCGCGGAGCGCGGTTCGGGGGTCCGGGGGCTCGTCCCCGGCTTCGGGAAGGGGCGGGGCGGGAGAGCAGTCCGCCGCGGGCGCGAGCTTCCACGAGATGTGGCGCGACCTCGCCCCCATCGGCCGTGACGCGGCCTCCGGCGGCTACCGCCGCCACGCCTGGACCGGCGCCGACACCGACTGCCGGGAGTGGTTCAAGGCGCAGGCCGAGACGCGCGGCCTGACCTACGAGGTCGACCGCAACGGCAACCAGTGGGCCTGGCTCGGCGACCCCACCGCGGGCGACGCCGTCGTCACCGGCTCCCACCTCGACTCCGTCCCCGACGGCGGCGCCTTCGACGGCCCCCTCGGCGTCGTGTCGTCCTTCGCCGCGCTCGACGGGCTCCGCGCGCGCGGCGCCGCGCCCACCCGGCCCCTCGCCGTCGTCAACTTCGGCGACGAGGAGGGCGCCCGCTTCGGCGTCGCCTGCGTCGGCTCCCGGCTCGCCGCCGGCACGCTGACCCCCGAGGCCGCGCACGCGCTGCGCGGCGCCGACGGCGTCACCCTGCCGCAGGCCATGGAGCGCGCCGGGTACGACCCCGAGGCCATCGGCCCCGACCCCGAACGCCTCGCCCGGATCGGCGCGTTCGTCGAACTGCACGTCGAGCAAGGGCGTGCGCTCGCCGACACCGACCACCCCGTGGGCGTCGCCTCCGCGATCTGGCCGCACGGCCGCTGGCGGTTCGACTTCCACGGCGAGGCCAACCACGCCGGCACCACGCGCATCGAGGACCGCAAGGACCCGATGCTCACCTACGCCAACACCGTGCTGGCCGCCCGCAAGAAGGCGCGCCTCGCCGGCGCCCTCGCCACCTTCGGCAAGGTCGCCGTCGAACCCAACGGCGTCAACGCCATCGCCTCCCTCGTCCGCGGCTGGCTGGACTCCCGCGCCGCCGACGAGGCGACCCTGGCCGAGGTCGTCGCCGCCATCGAGCAGGCCGCGGTCGAACGCGGGCAGCGCGACGGCGTGGACGTCCGCGTCACCCGCGAGTCGTTCACCCCCGTCGTCGAGTTCGCCCACGGCCTCCGCGACGAGCTCGCCGGACTGCTCGGCGGCGTCCCCGTGCTCCCCACGGGTGCCGGACACGACGCCGGGATCCTCTCCGCCGCCGTTCCCACCGCCATGCTGTTCGTACGCAACCCCACCGGCGTCTCGCACTCGCCGGCCGAGACGGCCACCGAGGACGACTGCGTGGCCGGGGTGACCGCACTCACCGACGTACTGGAGGGCCTCGCGTGCCGGTGACCACCACCTACTGGGCGGAACACGCCTGGCTCGGCACCCACGTCGAACCCGGCGTGGCCATCGACACGGACCCGGCCAACGGCCGGATCACGGCCGTGCGCACCGAGGTGGCGGCACCCCCGCCCGGGGCGGTGACCCTGCGCGGGCTCACCCTCCCGGGCCTGGCCAACGCCCACAGCCACGCCTTCCACCGGGCCCTGCGGGGCGCCGTCCAGATCGGCTCCGGCACCTTCTGGACCTGGCGCGACACCATGTACGGCGTCTCCGAGAAGCTCACCCCCGATCGGTACTTCGCGCTCGCCCGCGCCACCTACGCCGAGATGGCCCTCGCCGGCGTCACCTGCGTCGGCGAGTTCCACTACCTCCACCACGGCCCCGGCGGCACGCCTTACGACGACCCCAACGCCATGGGCGCGGCCCTGCTCGCCGCCGCCGCCGAAGCCGGCATCCGCATCACCCTCCTCGACACCGCCTACCTCTCCGCCGGCTTCGGCCAACCGCCCAACCGGCACCAGCTCCGCTTCTCCGACGGCACGGCCGACGCCTGGGCCGAACGCGCCGCCGCCCTCAAGGACGCCGGGCACGCCCGGATCGGCGCCGCCGTGCACTCCGTGCGCGCCGTCCCCGCCGCCGAACTGGCCACGGTCGCGGCCTGGGCCGCCGACCGCGCGGCCCCGCTGCACGTCCACCTCTCCGAGCAGACCGCCGAGAACGACGCCTGCCGCGCCGCCCACGGCGTCACGCCCACCCGGCTCCTCGCCGACCACGGCGTCCTCGGCCCGCGCACCACCGCCGTGCACGCCACCCACCTCACCAACGAGGACATCGCCCTGCTCGGCGGCTCCTCCACCGGCACCTGCATGTGCCCCACCACCGAACGCGACCTCGCCGACGGCATCGGCCCCGCCGCCGCCCTCCAGCGGGCAGGCTCCCCGCTCTCACTGGGCAGCGACAGCCACGCCGTCATCGACCTCCTCGAAGAGGCCCGCGCGATGGAGCTCGACGAGCGCCTGCGCACCCGCACCCGAGGCCACTGGACGGCCGCGGCCCTGCTCCGCGCCGCCACCGCCGACGGGCACACGGCCCTCGGCTGGCCCGAGGCCGGCCGCATCGAGCCCGGTGCCCTCGCCGACCTCACGACCGTCGCGCTGGACTCCGTCCGCACCGCCGGACCGCACCCCCGGCTGGGCGCCGAGACGGCCGTATTCGCGGCGACCAACGCGGACGTACGGCACACCGTCGTCGGCGGACGGCACGTCGTACGGGACGGTGTCCACCTGCTCGTGGAGGACGTGGCGGGCGCGCTGGCCGACTCCGTCGCCGCCCTGCGCTCTTGACCCCGGCGGGCACACCGGGCCCGAGCGACCCGTTCGACGCGACGGGCCCGGTCGACGCGCCCGGCCCGTCCGGCCCGCCGGGAGTGCCCGGCCGCCCATGCGGTATGACGGGCCCGCCCGGGCGGTCCGGTGCGCCGGAGCCCCTCGGCTCGCTCGGACCGCCGGACCGAATGGGCCGGCCGGACCGGCTGAACCAGCCGGCTTCGGCGGACGGGACGAACCCGGCCCGCGAGCATCCGCCCCCGGGCCGCCGGGAAGCAGAACCGGGCGGGAAGCCGAACGCGACCCCCGCCGTACCCGCCCGGACCTCCGCCGAAATCCCCGACCACATCCCCGACACGAACCCCGACCGGACCCCCGCCCGCACCCCCGACCGGAAACCGCCGAGCCCGAAGCGCCCGAACCCGAAGGACGTCCTCACCACCATGGCTCCCACCACCACGGCGATCACCCACATCGGCAGCCTCGTCACCAACGACCCCTCCCTCCCCGGTAGTGCCGGCCCCCTCGGTGTGATCCAGGACGCGGCGGTCGTCATCGACGGCGACCGCGTCGCCTGGGTCGGTCCGACAAGCAAAGCACCCGCCACTGACAACGCCGTCGACGCCGAGGGCCGGGCGGGCCTCCCGGGCTTCGTGGACTCCCACTCCCACCTCGTCTTCGCCGGTGACCGGACCGAGGAGTTCAACGCCCGGATGTCGGGCCGGAGCTACAGCGCCGGCGGCATCCGCACCACCGTGGCCGCCACCCGCGCCGCCACCGACGCCGAGCTGGAGGCCAACCTCCGGCGCCACCTCGACGAGGCGCTCCGCCAGGGCACCACCACCCTGGAGACCAAGTCCGGCTACGGCCTCAGCGTCCACGACGAGGCCCGCGCCCTCCGCATCGCCGCCGCCCACACCGACGAGGTCACCTACCTCGGCGCCCACGTCGTCGCCCCCGAGTTCGCCGACGACCCCGACGGCTACGTCGCGCTCGTCACCGGCGAGATGCTCGACGCCTGCGCCCCGCACGCCCGTTGGGTGGACGTCTTCTGCGAGCGCGGCGCGTTCGACGGCGACCAGGCCCGAACGGTCCTGGAGGCCGGGATCGCCAAGGGGCTGCACGCCCGCGTCCACGCCAACCAGCTGGGCCACGGCCCCGGCGTCCGGCTCGCCGTCGAGCTCGGTGCCGCCTCCGCCGACCACTGCACCCACCTCACCGACGCGGACGTCGACGCCCTGGCCTCCGGCGACACGGTCGCCACCCTGCTGCCCGGCGCGGAGTTCTCCACCCGCGCCCCCTGGCCCGACGCACGCCGGCTGCTCGACGCGGGCGCCACCGTCGCGCTGTCCACGGACTGCAACCCCGGCTCGTCCTTCACCAGTTCGGTGCCGTTCTGCGTCGCCCTGGCCGTGCGGGACATGGGGATGACGCCCGACGAGGCGGTCTGGGCCGCCACCGCGGGCGGCGCCGCGGCCCTGCGCCGTACCGACGTCGGCCGCGTGGCGCCCGGCGCCCGCGCCGACCTCGTCCTGCTCGACGCGCCGAGCCACGTCCACCTCGCCTACCGGCCGGGCGTCCCGCTGGTCTCGGCGGTCTGGCGCCGGGGCGTGCGCGAGGTCTGACGCGCCCCGCCCCCGCCCCGGCGCCCGTGGCGGAGGCGGCGGCCGTCGT
>NZ_JBPQTX010000301.1:0-8354 GCF_051386555.1 Streptomyces sp. URMC 126 | reverse complement strand
CCCCCCCCCCCCCCCCCGGCGCACGTCCAGGACCGTCGCGCCCCCGTACCCGCCCCCGCTCCGGGCCCGGCCCACCGGCCACCCGGCCGGGTCCGGCTCATAGACTCGTCGCAGACCGAGCAGTCCCCTCCACGCACCCGAACCAAGCACCCGAACCCACGCACCCGAACGGGAGAGCCGACGTGACCGACGCCCCTGCCGAACACACCGCCGATGTGATCGTGGTCGGGGCCGGTCCCGCCGGCTCCGCCACGGCGTACCACCTGGCCAGGACCGGCCTCGACGTCCTCCTGCTGGAGAAGACGGCCTTCCCGCGCGAGAAGGTCTGCGGCGACGGCCTCACCCCGCGCGCCACCAAGCAGCTCATCGCCATGGGCATCGACATCTCGGAAGAGGCCGGCTGGCTGCGCAACAAGGGTCTGCGCATCATCGCGGGCGGCAACCGGCTCCAGCTCGACTGGCCGGATCTCGCCTCGTTCCCCGACTACGGCCTGGTCCGCAAGCGCGACGACTTCGACGAGCAGCTCGCCCGGCAGGCGGTCAAGGCAGGGGCCCGGCTGTACGAGCGCTGCAACGTCGGCGCCCCGATCCTCGACGAGCGCACGGGCCGGGTCACGGGCGTGGAGGCGAAGCTCGGCGAGGAGAAGGCGCCGGTCACCTTCCACGCCCCGCTCGTCGTCGCCGCCGACGGCAACTCGACGCGGCTCTCCGTCGCGCTCGGCCTGCACCGCCGCGACGACCGCCCGATGGGCGTCGCCGTCCGCACGTACTTCACCTCCCCGCGCCACGACGACGACTACCTGGAGTCGTGGCTGGAGCTGTGGGACCGGCGCGGCGCCGAGGACCGGCTGCTGCCCGGCTACGGCTGGATCTTCGGCATGGGCGACGGCACCAGCAACGTCGGCCTCGGCGTCCTCAACACCTCCGCGTCCTTCAAGGAGCTGGACTGGCGCGAGGTGCTGAAGGCATGGTGCGCCTCCATGCCGGAGGAGTGGGGCTACACGCCGGAGAACATGACCGGGCCGATCCGCGGCGCCGCGCTGCCGATGGCATTCAACCGCCAGCCGCACTACACGCGCGGCCTGTTGCTGGTGGGCGACGCGGGCGGGCTGGTGAACCCGTTCAACGGCGAGGGCATCGCCTATGCGATGGAATCCGGCCAGATCGCCGCCGAGGTCATCGTCCAGGCGCTCGGCCGGGCCACCCCCGAGCAGCGCGAACTCGCCCTGCGCCGCTACCCGAAGGTGCTGAAGGACACGTACGGCGGCTACTACACGCTCGGGCGCGCCTTCGTGAAGCTCATCGGCAACCCGAAGATCATGAAGCTGGCGACCGAACGCGGGCTGACGCACCCGATGTTGATGAAGTTCACACTCAAGCTGCTGGCCAACCTGACGGATCCGACCCATGGTGACGCCATGGACCGGGTCATCAACGGGCTGAGCAGGATCGCCCCCAAGGCCTGACCGGCTCGACCGCTTTACCGGAACGCGGCGTTCCGGGCCTTTGACGCTTTGGTCGTCAGGGTCCGGGACGCCGCGTTCCGTTGGTATTAACCCGTTGGATACAGCTATTTCCCAACAGGTATTGACAATTGATCGCTACGGCCCAGTAGGGTCATACGTGCTTGGTGAAGCAGTTGTGGCTCTCCGTACAGGGAAAGGCTCGACTTCATGTCGCTCCGGAGCGGTGGCGAGGACCAGTTAGCGCGTAACCGGCAGGAGTTCGCGCGTCAGGCGAGTACGTTCGAGGACGCGCGGCTGAATACGGCGTTCACCATGAGGCTGCGGGAGCTCGTCGAGTTCGCCGCTCCCCGGCCGGAGGACGTCTGTCTGGAGGTGGCCTGCGGCACGGGGCTCGTGTCGAGGGCGCTCGCCGGGCACGTCCGGCATGTCACGGCCCTGGACGCGACGCCCGAGATGCTCGCCACGGGCAAGCGGGAGGCCGACGCCGAGGGGCTGTCGCAGATCGTCTACCAGCGGGGCGACGCCGCCGCGCTGCCCTTCCTGGACGATTCGTTCTCGCTGGTCGTCACCCGGTTCTCGCTCCACCACGTGGTCTCGCCCGAGGCCGTCGTCCGGGAGCTGGTCCGGGTCTGCCGGCCCGGCGGGCGCATCGTCGTCGCCGACATGGTGCGCCGCCCCGAGCTGGGCGGCGACCCCGACCGGATCGAGCGGCTGCGCGACCCCTCGCACGGCACGATGCTCACCGTCGACCGCGTCACCGAGCTGCTCACCGCCGCCGGAGCCGCTGTCCGCGACGCCGAAGTCATCGACGTCCGGCGGCCGTTGGCTCCCTGGCTGGAGCAGGCGCGCACACCCGCGGAGACGGCGGCGCGCATCGAGAAAGAACTGACCGGCGAACTGGCCGGCGGCCCGGTGACCGGAATGCGGCCCGTCACTCTCGACGGCACGCTGCATTACACCCAGAGCTGGGCCCAGCTCCTCGCGGTCCCCGCCTGACCGGCGGACCGCCGCGCCGCGCCGCGGCGCACCCACGCAACGGAACGTGCTCCACATCGACCAGAGCCGGCGGGTCACCGCCGGTGCACCGCCGCCCGGGGTGGACCGGGCGGAACGGGGGAGACAGCACAGTGCCGCACACCGACATCGACCTCATACCCGCCCATACCGGCAGCACGCCGTTCGGCACCTGCTACCAGCAGTGCGTGGCGAACCTCGCCGCCTGGTACGGGCTGCCCGACGCCGAGGACGTCCTCGTCACCACCTGGGGGTTCGGCTGGGACGGCGGAACCGTCCTGCGGGGGAGCGACCGCTGGGTCACGGCGGCCGCCCGCCTCCACGGACTCCCGCTCCAGGAGCGGCGGTCAGGCTCTTACGCGGAGCTCCGCGCGCTGGAGGAGGCCGAGCTGGCCGCCGGCCGCCCCACGGCCGCCGCCGTCGACGCCTACTGGCTGCCCTCGGAGTACGAGGGCGTCGAACACATCGCCCACTGCGTCCTGGTCACCGGCCGGGACGCCGACGGGGTCACCGTCGTCGACCCCATGAACCGTCCGGAGCCCGTCCGGTATCCGGAGGAGCGCTGGCGTACGCTGCGCTCGGCGGACGCGGCCGACGGGTTCCGCACCTTCTTGCTGGCCGGCGGGCCCACCCGCAAGCCCTCCGCCCAGGAGCTGGCCCGGGCCGTGAGCGAGGACCGGCGCGCGCACCACGAGCGCGACAGCGCGGCCCTCGCGGCGTACATCGAGGCCTGCGACACGGCCGAGGCCGGCCTGCTCGACGTGAGCGGCGCCGCGGCCGAACGGCACTTCCTCGGCCGCCTCTTCCGTCATCTGGCGGACAGCGCACCGGAGTTGGAGCCCGTGGCCGTCGAGGCCGCGTCCCTCACCCGGCGCTGGTACCTGGTCCACACGCTGTCCCGGGAGTCCGGCGGCTCGCCGGAGGGGCGGCGGCGCCTGGTCCGCATGCTGCGCGATCTCCAGAGCCGCGAGGAGCGGCTGGCGGCGCACGTCGACGAAGCCGTCGCCGCCCTGCCCGCGTAGCACCTCACCACACGTAGCGCCGCGTCACATGGAGCACCACTCCATGCGTAGCACCACGCTGCGTGGCACCACTCCACTCACTCTCCCACCTTCTGCTTCGCGCACTCGCGCATCAGCACTCTCTGTAAGGCTAGGAGTACTTCCCGTGCCCGAAAGCGCAACACCCTGCGAGCACGCCGTCCGCGAGGCGCTCGCCCGCCACTCCGACCTCGGCGCCACGGCGCACGAGCTGCCCGCCGACGGCGACCTCTACGCCGCCGGGCTCACCTCGCTGGCCTCCGTGCGGGTCATGCTCGCCCTGGAGGAGCGGCTCTCGGTCGAGATCCCCGAGGAGCGCATCGGCCGCGCCCTCTTCGGCTCGATCGCCCATCTGGCCTCCGTCCTCGCCGAGTTGACCGGCGACCGCGAGCAGCCTGTGGGGGCCGGCCGGTGACCGCCACGAGCGAACGCGCGTTGCTGACGGATCGTCAGGCGCTCGCCGCGGCGGCCGAGGTGGCCGCAGTGGCGGCCGAACACGCCGCCGCCACCGACCGCGACGCCGCCTTCCCCGCCGCCGGTGTCGCCGCGCTCCGCGAACGCGGCCTGCTGTCCGCGGCCGTCCCCAAGGAGTACGGCGGCCAGGGCCTCGACCCGGTCACCCTGACACGGATCGGCGCCCGGCTGGCCGGCGGCTGCGCCGCCACCGCCATGGTCTGGGCGATGCACCAGCTCCAGGTGGCCTGCCTGGCCCGGAGCGCCCCCGCCTCGCCGGAGATCGCGGCGGCGCTGACCGGCATCGCCGAGCGGCAGCTGCTGATCGCCTCGATCACCTCCGAGGTGGGCGTCGGCGGCGACATGCGGCGCAGCGTCGCGGCCGTGGAACCGGGGGACGGCGGCATGGTCCGGCTGGCCAAGAAGGCCACCACCGTCTCGTACGGCGAGCACGCCGACGGCTTCCTCGTCACCGCCCGCTCCGGCCCCGACGCGGCGCCGACCGATCAGGTCGCGGTGCTCGTCATGGCCGAGCACGCGGAGCTGGAGCGCACCGGCGACTGGAACCCGCTGGGCATGCGCGGCACGTGCAGCCCGCCGTTCACCCTGGACGCGACGGTGCCCGCAGGCATGGTGCTGCCCGAGCCGTTCGGGGAGACCGCCACCCGCTGCATGGTGCCGCTCTCCCACCTGCTGTGGTCGGGCGTGTGGACGGGCATCGCCGCGGACGCGGTGCGCCGCGCGGTGGCGTACTCCAAGGTCAGGATGCGCGCCCAGCTCAAGGCCGGGCGCACGGCGGACGACCCGCGCCTCGGCCGGGCCTACGCCGACCTGCGGGTGCTCCAGGACACGGTGGCGCGGTTCGCCGACGACTACGCCGTGTGGGACGCCGCCCAGGACGCGGACACCACCGCCATGACCGTCCGGGCCAACGCGCTGAAGACCGGCGTCTCGGTGGACGCCGTGCGGGTGGTCGAGCAGACGCTGGAGATCTGCGGGATGGCGGGCTACAGCGAGTCCGGCCCGTACTCGGTCGCCCGGCACCTGCGGGACCTCTACTCCGCCCGCCTGATGATCGCCAACGGCCGCCTGGAGCTGGCCAATTCGGAACTGCTGCTTCTCACGGGGGACCTGATACAGGAATGACCGGCAACGACACCAAGGCGGCCCGCGCCGCCGACGACCTGACGGCCGGGGGCTGGGCGCTCCCCGCCGGCGCGGTGGGCACCCACCGCTTCACGCCCAAGTTCGAGGCAGTGATCGCCGGCCTCCAGGCCCGGCTGACCGCCCTGGGCGGCACCGAGGGGCCGGTCTGGCACCCGCCGGTGCTCTCCCGCTCCCTGATCGACCGGGCCGAGTACGCCGAATCGTTCCCGCACCTGCTGGGCTCGGTGAACGCCATGGACGAGGACGCCGACGGCGTCGTCCTGGCACCCGCCGCCTGCTACCCGGTCTACCCGGGGCTCGCGGACGGCACGGTGGAGGAGCAGGCCCACTTCGACGTGGCCGGCTACTGCTACCGGCACGAGGCCACCAGCGAGCTCGGCCGGTTCCGGACGTTCCGCATGCGCGAGTTCGTCACCGTCGGCGCGGACGAGCCGGTGACCGCCTGGCGGGACGGCTGGATCGAGCGCGCCGCGAAGCTCTTCGCCGAGCTCGGCGTGGCGGTCGACATCGTCTCGGCCACCGACCCGTTCTTCGGGCCCGGCGGGCGCTTCATGCGCGCCAGCCAGCTGGAGCAGGACCTGAAGTACGAGTTCGTGGCCAAGGTGTCCCCCGAGGACCCCGGCACGGCCATCGCCTCGGCCAACTGCCACAAGGACCACCTGGGCGCCCGGTTCGCCGTCCGGCTGCCCGACGGCGGGACCGCGCACAGCGCCTGCGCCGCCTTCGGCCTGGAGCGGATCGCGCTCGCGCTCATCAACGCCCACGGCGACGACCTGAACGACTGGCCCGCGCTCGCCGCGGCCCTGCCCACCCCCGGGAGCCCGGCATGACGCACGTCCCCCACCACCTGGTCACCGGCGCCACCGGTTTCGTCGGCGGCGCCCTCGTCCTCGAACTCCTCGCCCGCACCGACGCCGAGATCCACTGCGTCGTCCGGCCGCGCCAGGACCTCTCCGCCGACGAGCGGCTGCGCTCCGCGCTGACCACGGCCGCCGCCTCGTACGGCATCACGGACCTCGACGAGGCCATCGCCACCCGCTGCCACGCCGTGGCCGGCGACCTGACCGCCGAGGCGGCCGGCGTCGACGCGGCCGCGCTGCCCGAGGTCGAGCAGGTCTGGCACGTCGCCGCCTCGCTCGCCTACGAGGAGCACCGCCGCGAGGAGATCCTCCGCGACAACCTCGGCGGCACCCAGCACGTCCTGGAGCTGGCCCGGGCGCTGAAGGCGCCGACGTTCAACTACGTCTCGACGGCGTACGTGGCCGGCGACCGCACCGGCTTCATCCCGGCCGAGCGCGTCGGCGACGGCGTGGTGAGCAACAACGCCTACGAGCACAGCAAGATCCAGGCCGAACGGGCGGTGTACGAGGCCGGGTTCGAGCGGACCCGCATCTTCCGTCCCAGCATCGTCATCGGCCACAGCCGCACCTTCGCGGCGACCAGCTTCACCGGCCTCTACGGCTTTGTGAAGGGCCTCCAGAAGGCCCGCTCGGAGGTCCGCCGCAGCCTCGGCGACATGCTCGTCTTCCGCCCGCTGCGCCTCCGCGCCACCGAGGACGCGCTGGTCAACTTCATCCCCGTCGACCTCGTCGTCGCGGCGGCGGTCGGCGTGGCCCTGGAGGACGGGCCCTCCGACGTCTACCACCTGGCCAACACCGAGCAGCCGTCGGTGGGCGAGACCCTGTCGGAGCTCTGCGACCAGCTCGCCATCAAGCACCCGGTCTACGTCGACACGACCGACGAGTTCACGCTCATCGACGAACGGGTCGACGAGCGCGTCGAGTTCTACCGCTCGTACGTCAACGGCACCAAGGAGTTCGACGTCGCGAACGTCGAGAAGCTGCTCGGCGAGGGCGTCCTGAGCCACCCGCTCCCGCAGGAGCACGTCGGCGAGTTCATTCGCTGGTACCTGGAGCACCACCGCGCCAAGAAGGGAACGAACGCGTGAAGCGCGAAGGCATCGAGTCCTGGGACCTCGCCTACGACGGCAAGCAGGACCTCCACGAGACGGAGGACGGCTGCAAGCTGTACTACGAGGTGCGCGGCGAGAGCGGCCCGGTGGTCACCTTCGTCTCCACCATCTACGTGGTCAGCACGGCCTGGCGGAACTTCACCGGCGAGCTCGCCGGCGACCACCGGCTGCTCACCTACGACCTGCGCAACCAGGGCGCCTCGGAGAGCAAACCGGCCGACTTCGCCCGGCACGCCGACGACCTGCGGTCGCTGCTGGACGGGCTGGGGATCGAGAAGACGTACCTGGTCGGCACCTCCATCTCCACGCTGA
The DNA here is from genome assembly GCF_051386555.1 of Streptomyces sp. URMC 126. Lineage (NCBI taxonomy): Bacteria > Bacillati > Actinomycetota > Actinomycetes > Kitasatosporales > Streptomycetaceae > Streptomyces > Streptomyces sp. URMC 126. The sequence continues at coordinate 930 of NZ_JBPQTX010000301.1, read as the reverse complement.
TCTGCCGCGACTTCGCCGTCGCGCACCCCGACCGGGTGGCCGGCCTGGTCCTCGTCGGCCCGCCGCTCAGCCCGAAGGGCTCGTCGCGGCGCCGCCGGATCGCCAAGTCCTGGCTGAACGCACTGGAGACGGGCGGGCCGCGCGCCCTGTTCGACCTCATCTACCCACTGGTGTTCGGCGAGAAGGCCATCGCCGAGGGCGGCTCCGGCGCCTACCTGGCGCTCCGCGAGCGCTTCCTCGCCATGAACTCCACCGCCCAGCTCGCCGCCAACCTGCGCGAGGCGCTGGAGGCCGACGACAAGGCCGAGCTGCTGGAGCGGATCTCCGCGCCGACGCTGCTGCTCAGCGGCGACGACGACTTCTCGACGACGGAGTCGACGCTGCGGAACGTCGCGGGGCTGCTGAAGAGCGCCGCCGTCGAGATCATCGAGGAGTGCGGGCACCTGCCGTACTTCGAGCGGCCGGCGGAGTTCCAGTCCTCGATCGCCCGGTTCGTGGCGTCCGTCGAGGGCGGCGGGTTCCCGGAGACGTTCGTGCCGCGCGGCGCCACGGCGGGAGCGCTCGTATGACGGACGCCGGTATGACGGACGACATCCTGCGGCGGCTGGTCGCCCTGCTGGAGCGCGTCGCCGCCGTCGAACTGGACGGCCGGCCGGTCACCGAGACGGGCCCGGGCTCGCTGCGTGCGCTGGGGCTGACGTCGGTACGGCTGATGGAGTTCCTGGTCGCGGTCGAGGACGAGTTCGACCTGATCTGGGACGACGACGTGGAGGAGGCGGTGATCGGGTCGCTGGAGGGGATGGCTCGGTACATCGCGGAGGGGGCGGGGGTGCGGGCCGGCTGAGCCGGGTTCTTCTCCCCAGTCCCGCCCCTTCCCGAAAACCGGGGGCACGCCCCCGGACCCCCTGAAACCGCGCTCCGCGCGGTTGT
>NZ_JBPQTX010000300.1:0-8381 GCF_051386555.1 Streptomyces sp. URMC 126 | reverse complement strand
GCCATACCCCCGACACCCCGGCACCGCCGTACCGCACCACGGTTTCCCCCACCGCTCCCCTCCGGCCCAACGAACCGAGGAAGAGGTTTCCGTGCCACTCGAAGTCCCCGGCGTCTCAGGCGTCCCCGGCGCCTCCGGCGCTTCCGGTGTTTCCGACGAAGAGCGCCTCGCCCAGCTCGGCTACCGTCAGACCCTCGCCCGCAGCATGAGCGGGTTCGCCAACTTCGCCGTCTCGTTCACCATCATCTCCGTGCTGTCGGGCTGTATGACCATGTACGGCTACGGGATGACGACCGGCGGCCCCGCCATGATCACCTGGGGCTGGGTCGGGGTCGGCCTGATGACCCTGGTCGTCGGCCTGGCCATGGCGGAGGTGTGCTCCTCGTACCCGACCAGCGCCGGTCTGTACTTCTGGGCCCACCGGATGGCCCCGGAGCGCAGCCGGGCCGCTTGGGCCTGGTTCACCGGCTGGTTCAACGTCCTCGGCCAGATCGCGGTGACCGCGGGCGTCGACTTCGGCGCGGCCTCCTTCCTCAACGCCTATCTCGACCTCCAGTTCGACTTCGCGGCGACGCCCGGCCACACCATCACCCTCTTCGGGATCATCCTGCTGCTGCACGCCGCCCTGAACACCTTCGGCGTGCGCATCGTCGCCGTGCTCAACAGCGTCAGTGTGTGGTGGCACGTGATCGGCGTGCTCGTCATCGTCGGCGCCCTGGCGTTCGTCCCGGACCACCACCAGTCGGCCTCGGCCGTCTTCGGCGAGTTCGTCAACGGCACCGGCTGGAACTCGGGCTTCTACGTCGGGCTGCTGTCGCTGCTGATGGCGCAGTACACCTTCACCGGCTACGACGCGTCCGCCCATATGACCGAGGAGACCAACGACGCCTCCACGGCGGGCCCGCGCGGCATCGTCCGCTCCATCTGGCTGTCCTGGATCGCCGGCTTCGTGCTGCTGGTCGGCATGACCTTCGCCATCCAGAGCTACCAGGGCTCGCTGGATTCGACGACCGGGGTGCCGCCGGCCCAGATCCTGATGGACGCGCTCGGCGCGAGCGGCGGCAAGGCGCTGCTGCTGGTCATCATCGCCGCCCAGCTGTTCTGCGGGATGGCCTCCGTGACCGCCAACTCCCGGATGATCTACGCCTTCTCGCGCGACGGGGCGCTGCCCTTCTCCCGCGTCTGGCACCGGATCAACCCGTCGACCCGCACGCCCACCAACGCCGTGTGGCTCGCGGCCGGGGGAGCGTTCGTCCTCGGTCTGCCGTACCTGATCAACGAGACCGCCTACGCGGCGGTGACCAGCATCGCGACCATCGGTCTGTACATCGCCTACGTCATCCCCACCTTCCTGCGGCTGCGCCTCGGCGACCGCTTCGAGCGGGGCCCCTGGCACCTGGGCCGCTGGTCGCGTCCGATCGGTGTGGTGGCCGTCGGGTGGGTGTCGCTGATCACCGTGCTGTTCATGCTGCCGCAGGTGCGCCCGGTGACCCTGGAGACGTTCAACTACGCGCCCGTCGCGGTGGCCGCGGTGCTCGGCTTCGCCGGGGTCTGGTGGCTGGTCTCGGCCCGCCGGTGGTTCCTCGACCCGCACCACCCGAAGAACGCCGTCGCACAGGCCGCGCCGCTGGCGGAGCCGGGCGCGCTGCGTCCGTGACGGAGCCGCGTCCGTAGCGCGCCGCCGTCCGGCGGGCGCCGCGGCGCGCACGCCCCGCGCCGGTATCCGCGCACCGGCTTCCGGCCGGGCAAACCTCCCGTTCGCACCAGACGTACGACAGGGGCCGCACCCCCGGCGGCCGACGCCCGGGGCGGTCCCTGTCGCACGTCCGCGCGCCCTCGTGAACCGGGACGCGCCCCTTGCGCGGGGAGCGGTAGTCCATGATCATTTGCTGTAGTCGGCAATGATGTGATCAATAATGCGAGAGCTGGTCCCGATCCGTACGGGCCGGGAGACGGAGGGGGTATGCGCCACCGGCGGCACGGGCCGCCGCGGAGGTGAGGGCACCCATGACGGCAGACAGAGACGCATCTCACGCGAACGAGTGGTTTTGAACCGCGACAGACCGCAGACCTGCTGGAGTCGAAGGGGGAGCGGCGGGCGGATCCGGACCGAGCATTTCCGCTTGCTTCTACCATTCGAACGAACGATCAGTAGCCTCTGCTCAGACCCCTCAACACCCCTGCGATGAGCTGGAGAGACAGAGTGATGGAGCGTCCCTGCCGGGCCCCTTCGGGCATCGACCTGTCCGTGCCGAGCGTGTCCCGCATCTACGACTACTACCTGGGCGGCTCGCACAACTTCGAGGTCGACCGGGAGGCCGGGCGGCGCGCCATCGAGGCGTTTCCGGACATGCCGAAGATCATGCAGGCGAACCGCGCGTTCATGCGGCGGGCCGTACGGCACGCGGTCGAGCGGGGCGTCACCCAGTTCCTGGACATCGGCTCCGGCATCCCCACCTTCGGCAGCGTCCACGAGACCGCCCAGGCCGCGCACCCCGACGCCCGGGTGGTCTACGTCGACCACGACCCGGTCGCCGTCGCGCACAGCCGCAGCGTGCTGAAGGGCAACGACCGGGCCGGGGTCGTCGCGGCCGACCTGCGGACGCCCGAGGCCATCCTGCGCGACCCGGAGGTCACCCGCCTCCTCGACCTGGAACGGCCCGTCGCCCTGCTCCTCGTCGCCGTGCTCCACTTCGTCCCGGACGGGGACGACCCCTGGGCGGCGGTGGCCCGGCTGCGCGACGGGCTCGCCCCGGGCAGCCTGCTGATCCTGACCCACGCCGCGACCGAGGGCGGACCGATGAAACCCGAGGAGGGCCGGAAGGTGGAGAGGGTCTACCGCGCCATCGGCTCACCGCTGTGCACCCGGTCGCGCCCCCAGGTGGCCCGGTTCTTCGACGGCTTCTCGCTGGTCGACCCCGGTCTGGTGCCCATGCCCACCTGGCGCCCGGACCCCCGGGAGGACCCCGAGGGCGACCCGGAGACCCGGGGCACCGCCGCCGCGGTCCCGGACCCCCACGCCGACCCCGTCTTCACGGCGGGGTTCGCCGGAGTGGCCGGCGTAGGGCGCAAGCCGTGACCGGCACGACGAACGGCCGCACCCTGCACGGCACCGCCGAGCCGTTCCCGTACCCCCTGCCGTACGCCACCGACGACAGCGCGGTACAGGACGAGCGGCTGCGGCGGTTCGCCGCGCTGTGGAGCCGGGCGGTCCACCCGGCCGCGGCCACCCCGCTGACCCGCGCCGAGTTCGAGCACTTCCTGGTCCCGCTGGCCGCCCGGCTGCGCGACGCGCTGCACGCCCGCGCCTTCGACCCGGCCCCCGGCACCGAGGTCGGCGCCGCCCTGGTCCGCGGCCACTGCACCGACCCCGGCACCCTCCCGCTGATCCTCGGCGCCGTCGACGCCTACCTGCTGCTCTACTGCCCGCCGGACGACGCCGTCCCCGCCGACGAGTGCCGCGCCCGCTGCACCCGGCTCCAGCACGCCCTCGCCGCCGGCTTCGCCGCCGAGCTCCGCGAACGCGCCCTCGCCGAGCAGGAGGCCATCTCCCGCGCCGCGCTCGCCGCCCGCGCCGAGACCGAGCAGGCGCTGCACACCAGCGAGGAGCGGTTCCGCGCGGTCTTCGAGGGCGCGGCCATCGGGGTCGGCATCGCCGACGTCGACGGGCACATCACCGACGTCAACGAGGCGCTCTGCCGGATGTTCGGCAGCCTCGACCGCCCCGTGGCCGGCCGGAACGTCGGCGAGCTCGTCCACCCCGACGACTCGCCCGACGTCTGGGGCCTCTACGCCGAGCTGGTCCGCGGCGACCGCGACCACTACCGCGTCGAGAAGCCGTACTACCGCGGCGACGGCAGCGTGCTCTGGACCGATCTGACGGTCTCCCTGCTCCGCGACGCCGCCGGCCGCCCCCAGTACCAGCTGGCGCTGATGGAGGACATCACCGAGCGCCGCGAGCTGCACGAGCGGCTGCGCCACCAGGCCACCCACGACGACCTCACCGGCCTGCCCAACCGCACCCTCTTCTTCGAGCGCCTCGACCGCACCCTGGACCCCCACGGCCCGCTCGGCGCCGACGGCCACTTCGGCCTCTGCTACCTCGACCTCGACGGCTTCAAGGCCGTCAACGACAGCCTCGGCCACGCCGTCGGCGACCAGCTCCTCGTCGCCGTCGCCGAACGGCTGCGCGCCTGCGCCACCGGCCCGGACGAGCTGGTGGCCCGGCTCGGCGGCGACGAGTTCGTGGCCCTCACCACCGGCCCCACCGCCCAGCGCGGCGTCAGGGCCCTCGCCCGCCGGATGCTCACCGCCCTCGCCGACCCCGTCCACCTGGACGGCCGCCACCTCTCCGTCCGCGCCAGCATCGGCATCGTCGACGGCCGCCCCGGCGAGGCCGACGCCGCCGAGGTGCTGCGCAGCGCCGACATCACCATGTACCGGGCCAAGGCCGCCGGCGGCAACCGCTACGAGATCGCTGACGCCGACTCCGACGCCCGCGCCATCGCCCGGCACGACCTCACCAACTGCCTGCCCGGCGCCCTGGAGAACGGCGAGTTCTTCATCGAGTACCAGCCGCTGGTCCGGCTCGCCGACGGCACCGTGCGCGGCGCCGAGGCCCTGGTCCGCTGGCTGCACCCGGTGCACGGGGTGCTCGGCCCCGACCAGTTCATCCCGCTCGCCGAGAGCACCGGCCTGATCGTCCCGCTCGGCCGCTGGGTCCTGGAGGAGGCTGCCCGGCAGGCCCGCGCCTGGCGCAGCGACGGCCGCTGCCGGGTGCCGCTCCGGGTCAACGTCAACCTCTCGCCCTCGCAACTGCGCTACCCCTCCCTCGTCGCCGAGACCATCGCCGTCCTCGACAACGCCGGCCTCGACCCGTCGGCGCTCTGCCTGGAGGTCACCGAGAACGCCCTCATCGGCGCCGACGAGGAACAGCTCCGGCCGCTGCGCCAACTCGCCGACCTCGGCGTCGACATCGCCCTCGACGACTTCGGCACCGGCTACTCCAACCTCTCCTACCTGCGCCGGCTGCCGGTCAGCACGCTCAAGCTCGACCGCTCCTTCACCCGCGGCATGCAGCGCGCGCCCGCCGACCCCGTCGACGTGAAGATCGTCGAAGGCATCGTCTCGCTCGCCCACACCCTGGACCTCTCGGTGACGGTCGAGGGCGTCGAGACCGGCACCCAGGCGGACCACTTGCGGATACTGGGCTGCGAGACGGCCCAGGGCTGGTACTACGCCCGGCCGGGCCCGCCCGAGCGGCTGCACACCCTCTCCCTGGCGGACGCCGCGTCCTGACCCGGCCGGCTCACCCCCGCCGGGGGCGCGGCTCCCCGCCACCGGTGCCGTCCGGGCCGAGCAGCCGTGCCTCGGCGTCGGTCAGGAGCCGTGAGCGGATCAGGAAGCGGACGCCCTCCGGGGCCTCCAGCGAGAAGCCGCTGCCGCGCCCCGGCACCACGTCCACGGTGAGATGGGTGTGCCGCCAGCGCTCGAACTGGTCCGCCGCCATCCAGAAGCCGACCGGCTCGTCCACCCCGTCGACGGCCAGTTCGGCGAGGAGCACGTCACTGCCGCCGGTGCGGAACTCGCCGCGGGGATAGCACATCGGCGAACTGCCGTCACAGCAGCCGCCGGACTGGTGGAACATCAGCGGCCCGTGCTTCGCGTGGAGCCGCCGGAGCAGCCGGGCCGCCGCCGGGGCGAGGGCGACGCGCCCGGGGGCGGCCGCATGCGATCGGGTCGGGGTCACGGGTGCCCTCCTCGAAAGTCCGTTCAAGCAGGGGCCCCAGCCTGCCCCCGGCCCGCCGCTGATCGCCAGAGGACGGGCCGGGGGTGATCGCCGCGTCCGGCGGTGGTAGGAAGATCCCATGACGGCAGACGACCGCACGACCCCGACCGGTGAACGGCCGCCCACCACCGAGGAGATGCTGCGCGCCAACGAGCGGAACTGGGATGCCCGCACCCCCGTCCACGTCGCGAGCGACTTCTACGGACTGGACGGCTCCCGGACCGCCGAGGACTGGTTCGCCCCGTTCGAATGGACGGACCTGGGCGACCTGGCCGGCCGTGACGTCCTCCACCTCCAGTGCCACCTCGGCACCGAGACCCACGCCTTCGCCGACCGCGGCGCGCGCACCGTCGGCCTGGACTTCTCCTCGGCCGCCGTGGAACACGCCCGCCGGCTCGCGGCCGACAGCGGGCGGGACGTCGAGTACGTCCGGGCCGACGTCCACCGGGCCGTCGAGGCGCTCGGCGGGCGGCGGTTCGACGTCGTCTACACCGGGAAGGGGGCGCTCTGCTACCTCCCCGACCTGGCGGCCTGGGCGGACGTCGTCGCCCGGCTGCTCCGGCCGGGCGGCGTCCTCTACCTGGTCGAGTTCCATCCGCTGCTCAACGCCCTGGGAGCGGTCCCGGCGCCGGGCGAGGAGGAGTTGCTGCTGCGCCACGACTACCTGGAGGGCCGGGGCCCGATCCGCGGCGACAACCCCCGCACGTACACGGACGGCCCGCCGCTCCCGGCGGAGGCCGTGACCGGCTACGAGTGGCGCCACGGACTCGGGGAGACGGTCCAGGCCGTCCTCGGGGCCGGGCTTGAGCTCGAAGTGCTGCGCGAGACCGAGCTGTTGCCCTGGCCGCGGCTGCCCGGCATGGTCCGGGACGCGAGCGGCTGGTGGCGGCTGCCGGACCGGGAGCCCCGGGTGCCGCACCTGTTCGCGCTGCGGGCGCGGCGGCGCGCGTCCTGAGACACGCGCCGTTCGCGGCGCGCGCCGACGCGCGGCGCCGGAACGTCAGGGCTCGTCCGGGCCGCCGTCCTCGTCGCCGGGCTCCGGGGGCTCCGCGGGTTCGGCCGGCTTCTCCGGCGGGGCGGGGGCGGCCGGGGCGCCGCTCGTCCCGGTGAGGTAGGCGGACACCACCACGTTGGCGGTGTACTCGTGCCGTTCGCGGTCGTACTCGCCGCCGCAGGTCACGAGGCGCAGCTCGGCGCGCTTGGGGTCCTTGGGGCCGTACGCCTTGTCGGCGTCGAAGTGGGCCCGGGGGACGACGGTGACGTCCTCGACGGTGAACTCGGCGGTGGTGCCGTCCTTGCGGAGGACGTTCACCTTCAAGCCCGGCTTGGCGGTGCTGAGTTCGTAGAAGACGCCCCGTGAGGTCTTGGTGTCGACGTGCCCGACGAGCACCGCGGCCCCGACGGCGCCGGGCGCCGGACCGTCCTTGTACCAGGCGACGGTGTTGGGCCGGTCGTACGAGGGGGCCTCGACCCCGCCCTGGGGGTCGAGGCCGTGGCCCTCGATGGGGGCCCGCAGACCCATGGCCTTGATGGCCAGGGTCTGCGGGGCCGCTACCGGCAGCGGTGAGTGCGCCGGGAGCGGGCCATGCGCGGGAGGGCGGCCGGCGGGCTTGACGTCACCGGTGACCGGAGCCGTGGATATCGGCTCCTCGGCGATGTCATGGCCCCATAGCCAGAGGGCCAGCAGCAGTGCCACCCAGGCCGCCCCTGTCAGCAGGCGGCCGAAACCACCTGTGCGCATGTCCGACATGATTCCGGTCCGCTTCCTGTCACCGCTTGACCGTGTGGGCGGCCCGGCGACGGGACCAGATCAGACCACCGGCGATACCGGCCGTGGCACCCGCGAGGATGAGCACGGGGGTGTCGACGGACGACGACTCCGCTGCGGCCACCGGCGCGGTGGCGCCGCCACCCGCGTGCGACGGGCCGTGCGGACGGCCGTGGTGGTCGTTGCGGCCGTCGTGGTGCTTGCGACCGTGGTCGTGGTCCCGGCCGTGGTCGTGATCGCGCCCGTGGTCGTGGTCGCGACCGTGGTCGTCGTCCCGCCCGTGGTCGTGGTCACGGCCGTGGTCGTCGTCCCGGCCGTCGTGCTTGCGGCCGTGGTCGTCGTCCTTGCCGTGATCGTCGTGTCCGTCGCGACCGCGGTCCTCGTTCCAGCCGTCGTCGTGGTCACGCCCCTTGTCCCGGTCGTGGTCGTCGTCCCGGCCGTCGTGGTCGCGGCCGTGGTCGTCGTCCTTGCCGTGGTCACGGTCACCGTGGTCGCGGTCGTGGTCGCCGTGCTTGACGACCTGGCCGGCCGAGGCGGACGGGGCTTCGAGGGCGTAGGCGGCGGCAGGTGCCGCACAGACGGCGACCGCCGTCAGAGTGCCGCAGAGAGCGGTACGAATTGACTTCATTGGGTGTACCTCCTTGCTCCGAGGTTCACCCCGCACCCTCATGGCGGCATCCGGAGGGTAGCCGTATTGCTCCATTCGGTGACGGAGCTGGTCCGGGCGGGGGAGGGACACGCCGGGAAGGGGCTGAACGTCGGGGCTCGGAGGGTTCCCGGGGCCGTGGCGGCGGGCCGGGCGTGTCGGGCGTGTCGGAGGGCGGT
>NZ_JBPQTX010000299.1:0-8421 GCF_051386555.1 Streptomyces sp. URMC 126 | reverse complement strand
GCGGAGGGGGACGGGGCCCGGGGAGACGCCGAGGGCGGTGAGGCGGGCGGCCCAGAAGTGGGCGTCGAACTGCACCGGGACGGGCACGGCCGGGACACCGGCGCGCAGGCCGGCCGCCGTGGTGCCCGCACCAGCGTGGTGCACCACGGCCGCCAGGTGCGGGAACAGCGCGGCGTGCGGCAGCTCGTCGACGGTGAGCAGATCGTCGCCCTCGGCCTCCAGCCCGGCCCAGCCCCGCTGGACGATGCCCCGCAGGCCGGCCCCGCGCAGGGCGCGGACGAACGTCGCGGCGAGCCGCTCGGGGTGGGACACGGTGGCACTGCCCATCCCCACGAAGACCGGCGGCGGCCCGGCCGCGAGGAAGTCCCGTACGCGCTCGGGCAGCTCCCCGCCGGGCGGGTCGTAAGGCCACCAGTAGCCGTCGACGGTGAGGCCCGGGCGCCAGTCGGCCGGGCGGGGGACGACGAGGGGGCTGAAGCCGTGGTGCACGGGCCAGCACTGGCGTTCGCGGATGCGGCGGGCGGCGCGCGAGCCGAGCGGTGGCAGGCCGAGCCGGTCCCGTACCGTACGGGCCGCGTCGACGAAGATGCTGTCCACCGCGACGTTCACGGCCCGCCCGGCCAGCCGGTTGACGGTGGCGCCCCAGGACCCGCCGGCGACCAGCGGTGGCGCGAACGCCCCGGTCGGCGCGTGGGGTTGCAGGTAGACGCCCCGGCTCGGCAGGCCCAGCCCGGTGGCGATGAGGTGCCCCAGCGTGCCGAGCCCGCTCGACACCAGCAGGACGTCCGCCGCCTCGGCCGCCCGCAGCAGGTCGTCCGCCATCCGCGCCGCGGCCTCCCGGGCGAGGGTCCCCACCCGTACCAGTTGCCCCGGGCCCGTCGAGCTCTCCCGCAGGGCGCGGCCCCGCTCGGTGTCCATCTCGGCGCGCGGGTCCACCGGCAGGGCGTGGAAGCGGAGCCCGGCGGCCTCGGCCAAGGGCGCGAAACAGCCGTGCGTGACCAGGGTGACCTCGTGCCCGGCACGGGCCAGACCGCGTCCCAGGCCCGTATAGGGCGCCACGTCACCTCGTGATCCCGCGCTCATCAACGCCACTCGCATGACCCGCAGTATGCCGCTCCCGGGCAGCCGCCGCCCGCAGGTGTCGAGGCCGCGAGACTGCCGCGACCCGCCCGAAGGACACCGAACGGTCGCGGGCCGAGCCGGGGCGCCGACCGCCGACCGCCGACCGCCGACCGCCGACCGCCGACCGCCGACCGCCGACTATGGACGATGCGGCACGACGACGACCATGTCCCGTCAACTCGCCCTAGCCTCAGGCCCATTGACATCCTCCCGCAGTGCAACTGTTCGCGCGGGGCGGACGGTTCGAGCCATGGATTCATTCCGCCACAGCCCCCGGACCTTCCCCACGGCGCCACCATCCCGGGCATCGCCCCAGCAGTGGGATAGCTTCAAGCCACCCCATCCGGCCACAGCAAGTCCCCCATCGTGGACCGGACATGAAGACGGGAAGAAGGCGGCGAACGTCCCGATCGGTTGCGACCCCAACGGAACGCCCGGCCGCCGTCGCCATCGGCATCGCGGGTCCCACCGCGCTCGCCGCCGGCGAGGAGCCCCGGACGGCGGTTGTCGCCGGCATCGACGATCCCACCGAGGAGGATCTGCACGCCGTCACCCAGGAAGAGGCCCAGGAGGCCGCCCGGTCGGTACTCGACAGCGACGAGCCCGAGGTCCAGGAACTCGTCCAGTCGTCCAGTCCCTCGAACCTGAGGAACTCGCCGACCTGCAGGCCGTCGCCGACGGCCAGTCCCCAAGACCATCCAGGCGAACTGGGAGAAGATCTGGACGGCCCTGAAGAAGATCGGCGGCTCCGCCAACTCCGTCAAGAGCTCGTACGGTAAGTTCAAGTCGTGGTACAACGGCCCGTCCTGGTGGGAGAAGGGACTGTTCAGGAGCGTGTCGGTGGGCTACTCGCTCTACGACATCTGGTTGCACTTCCGCAGTGGTTTCGCACCCGGCCGACAGGCGACGGCCGGGGAATGACGGGACGGGGCGGTAGCGGCATCCCCGAGGCCGCGGCCGCCCCGGCGCACAGCTCCGTGAAGAAGCGACCCGAGGAGGACGGAGCACCATGACACCCCCGGCCGCCGACGACAACGCGAACGACGCCGACGCGCGTGACGACGAGGCACACGGCACCAGGGCGAACGACGACAAGGCGAGCGAAGGCACCTGGGGGCTGGCGCTCCTGGCGATCGCCCCTACCGCCTGCCTGACCCTCCTCACCGACTCCCCGGGCACCTTCTGGTACGCCGTGGCCTGGGTCTTCTGGGGCCTTTCCGCGGCCTTGCTCACGGCGGGCTGGACGGAGGTGGTCCGCCACGGGGCGCGTGGCGCCACCGGCTGGACCACGTGCGCACTGACTCACGGGGTCCTCGTGTTGCAGGCGGTGCACTTGATCACCTGACCGACGGCCGGCATACAGCGCGCGGACGGGCAGGAGGCGCGGAACGGACGGTGAAGGCGTCCCGAACGGTCGGCGAGATCCCCCGGCAAAGGTGAAGCGTCGGACGCCCGTTCACCGGTCTCAGGCGAGCGCTCGATCACGGCGAGACCGGCCCGCCGCCGCGCCACCGGCCCACCTCGGGCAACCGCCTCCGCATCGCCCGTCGCGCACGCCGGCTGTCCGCCGCCCAGTCGGCGGGAAGGTCGCCGTATCCCCGGGCTCTCGCCGCGGTCCTCGCCGCGATCCGGCTCGGCCTCGGCCACACCCCCGGACCCCCGGCCGCCGTGACCGGCAGCGCCTACGGGCCGGACGTGCCGGCGGTGCCGGCCGGTCCGGCGGAGGCCGTGGCGCGGTTCCGGGCCGGTGTCCTGGCCTGGAAGCCGCTCACGGAAGCCGCTCACAGACGAGGTCGTCGGGTACCGCGCCCGCGGGCCGAGGCCGAGTCGGAGGCGCTGGGTGCGGCGGCGAAGGCCGAGGAGGTCACCGACGACGAGGTGCGGCGGTGGCGGGAGTACGCGTTGCGAGCGGGTGAGCGGCCGACCCCTCAAGCCCGCCCCTCGGACCCGCAGCCCCGCCCTCTCAGGCCGACGGCCTCACCCCGCCGGGCGCCGCCCCAGTCGGGCCGCGTCGGCCGCCTCGGTTCCTCGGGCCCAGCCCTCCGCGTCCCGGCCCCGGAGCCGGTGCGAGGTGGTCTCGGGGAAGAGGCGTTCGGCCGTCTCGCCGACGGCGACGTCCCGGGCGGCGAGCGCGGGGAGTACCTCGGCGGGGCGGGCGGCGTGTTCGGTGACGTCCCGGGCGGCGGCCGACAGCCGGTCGCCGATCCGGGCGGCGTAGGCGATGAGGAACGACTCGCGGAAGTCGCGGGTCCGGCGGCCCGAACGGGCCCGTCCGCCGCGCCCGTTCGCCTCCCGGTGGTGCGCGTCGGCGGCGCGGCGCATCGCCGCGTCCGCCTGTACCAGCAGCGAGGTGTACATCAGCTCGACGAGTTCGAGATCGGCTTCGAAGCCGACGACGGTCGAGAAGCCGTACTCGGCGGACCACACCGCGTGGCAGTGGTTGGCCTCGGCGACGGCGTGGAGCAGCAGGGCCTTCGCGGACTCGTACGGGCCCTCGACGCCGAGCCGGCACGTCCCGGGCCCGTCGCCGGCCGCGCCGGGGGCGGCGGCGAGGAGCGCCTCGTCGAGCGAGTGGCGGGCCATGAGCTCCTGCGCCTTGGCGGAGAACGCCTCCGCCTCGTCGGGGAAGTCCGTCGACTCGGCCTTGGCCAGCAGCGCCCGGATGCGGGCGAGCGTCTTCGGCTCCACGGCCGCGGTCCGGCCGTCATGCCGCCCGGCGCCCGCGCCCGCGCTCGTGCCCGCGGCGCCGGGGAGCGGGCCGGCCGTGCCGATGTGCGGGAGGCGGGCGACGAGCCGCAGGGCGAGGAGCGCGCTGGTCACGGTCTCGAAGCGGCTGAGGCGCTCGCGGCGCGCGAAGCCCTCCAGGAACGCGTCGTCGTCCGGCCACCACACCGTCGCGTCCAGGTCGCGGAGCTGCCCGGCCCAGCGCGGGGGCAGCGTGTCCGGGGCGTACCGGCGGGCCTCGGCGGCCACGGCGGCGAGGACGAAGCGGAGGGCGGGCCCGGTCGCGTCCCGGCGGGCCAGCCGGAGGACGTCGGCGGGCTGCCAGCCGCGTTCCCAGGCGCGCCGGAGTTCCGCCTCGGCGGTGGCGAGCAGGGCCCGGCCGACGGCCGCGGGCCCGGCGGGCGCGGCGGCGAGGGCGGAGGCGTCGGCGTAGGCGGCGTCCTCTACGGCCTCGGTCCCCCCGGGGCCGTCCGCGGACAGCGCGCGGAGCCGGCGTACGGCCGCCTCGACGGCCGGCCGCGGCCCGGCGGCCTCGTCGGGCCGGTCCTGTCCCGGGCGCTTGCCCATGGGTTCCTCCATAAGTCGTCGGGAGGGCCGGGCCTGACGGGCGGCGGCGTCCCGCCCGTACGCGCCCCGTGCCGAAGGTCCCGGCACGCGAAACCGCCGGGCGGCGGGGTCGGGTCGGATCAGGCGCCGGTGGCGCTGCCCTTGACCCACTCCTGCCAGCTCATGTTCCAGCCGTTGAGGCCGTTGTCCGGGGCGATCGTCTTGTCGTCGGAGTTCTTCACCACGACGACGTCGCCGATCTGCGAGTTCTTGAAGAACCAGGCGCCGGGGGTGTTCGGGTCGTCGGCGCCCTGCTTGTCCTCCAGGCCGACGCAGCCGTGGCTGGTGTTCTCCACGCCGAAGATGCCGCCGCCCCAGTAGTTGCCGTGGATGAACGTGCCCGACGTGGACAGCCGCATGGCGTGCGGGACGTCCTTGATGTCGTACTCGCCCTTGCCGTTGGCCTTGGAGAAGCCCACGGTGGAGCCGTCCATGCGGGTCTCGGTGAACTTCTCCGAGATCACCATCTTGCCGTTGTACGTCGGGTTCGAGGGGCTGCCGGCCGAGATCGGGATGGTCTTGATGACCTTGCCGTCGCGGACCACGGTCATCTGGTGGGTCTTGGCGTCCACCGTGGAGACCTGGGAGTGGCCGACCCGGAACTTGACCGTCTTGTTCTGCAGGCCCTTGATCCCCGGGGCGGCGTAGACCTCGCCCAGTTCCATCTTGAGGGTGACCTCGGAATTGGCCTTCCAGTACTCCTGCGGGCGGAAGTCGAGGCGCTGGTCGTTGAACCAGTGGCCGACGACCTGCTGGCCGCTGCTGGAGGTCACCTTCAGGTGGGACTGGACGGCCTTGCGGTCCTTGATCGGCTTGTCGAAGTTGATCGAGACCGGCATGCCGACGCCGACGGTCTGGCCGTCCTCGGGGGTGAAGGTCCCGATGAAGCTGTTGTTCGGCGAAACCGTGGAGAAGGAGGAGTTCTCCGTGGCGCGGCGGCCCTTGTCGTCCTTCGCCTCGGCGACGATCTTGTACTTGGAGGACCGCTCCAGCGGCTTGGCGAGCTTCCAGCTCTTCTTGTCCGGCGCGAGGGTCCCCGCGACCGGGCGGACCTTCTTGACGTCCGTCTCGTCCGTCATCTTGACGCTCGTGAGCTCACCGTCGCTGACGGTCACCTCGACGGCGTCCACGGCGGTTCCGGCGTTGGTCGTACCGCCCTTGGGCTTGATCTTGATCTGTGCCGTGGAGGCGTCCTTGGCGGCTGCCGCGTCGACGTTCTGCTGCGACTTCTCCTTGCCGGAGCCACCGCCCTTGTTGTCGCCGTCGTCGCCACCGCCGCAGGCGGCGAGGGTGAGCACACCACCGAGCACGGCGGCCGCGGCCACCAGGCCCTTGCGGCGCTTGCCGTCCTTCATCACACGCATCTCCATCGCTCTGGACCCCGAAAATCCCCGAACCGGGCCACGGGGGCACGATCCGGCCCCTCGGCCTTCACCGGCACACCGGACGCGTCCCACGCGTGCCCTCTGGTCCCGGCTACTGCTTAGGGAACGCCTGACCCGATTCGCCCGTTCCACCCACGCGCAAAGTGTGGGGAAGACCACGCCAGTAAAGACCCTCCGGGCGCCTGCGCCCAAGCCGGGTGGTCAGGGGGCCGGGAAGCCCGTCGGAGCAGGTGCCTTCCCCACCGTCCAAGCGTGTCACTAACATCTGTTCGGCCGGGCCCCGCGGGTCCGGCACCGCCCGTCGGGCCCCGGCCTCCCGCGCCGCCGGCCCGCCGCCGCTGAGGGGATGCCGTGACCGCTCGCCGCCCGTTGTCGACCGCCCTCGCCGCCGGGGCGCTGCTCTGCGTGGGCTGGCTGGTACCGACCGCGCACGCGACGACCGCCCACCCGGAGCCGGGCGCCGCCCACCCGTCCTCCGCCCACGCGTCCACCGCTCACCTGCCCGCCCCCGCGCCCCGCGACGGCCGGCGGCTCGCCGATTCCGGAAGCGTGGACACCACGCCGTACGTCTACGGCGGGCTGGGCTTCGTGGCGGTCGGCGGCGCGCTGGTCACGGTGGCGGTACGGCGCTCACGCGCGGCCTCCGGCCCGTCCGGAGCCTGAGGAGGGCCGGAGTCCGGGGGGAGGCGAGAGACGGCCCACGAGGTCAGGGCAGGGGCGCCGCCTCCGCGATCGCCCCCGCCCGGCGAGAAGCGAACGCCCGCCCCGACCCCGCCCGTTGACCGACGGTCACCGCCCCCACGCGTCGCGCGACGGACCGCGCCGGCCGCTCAAGAGGTCAGCCCAGCTCCCCGACGACCGCCTCCACGGCGCGCACCAGCGCCCCGGACCGCACGAACTCCTCCGCCGCCGCCAGGTCGGGCGCGAGGAACCGGTCCGCTCCCGGCCCCTCCACCCCGGCCTCCCGCACCGCGCGCAGCACGGCGGCCGTGGCGGGCGAGGGCGTGAGCCCGGTCCGCAGTTCGACGGCGCGCGTGGCGGCGACGAGTTCCACGGCGACGACCCGGGCGAGCGCGTCGAGCGCGGTCCGCAGCTTGCGCGCCGCCGACCAGCCCATGGAGACGTGGTCCTCCTGCATCGCCGAGGACGGGATGGAGTCCACCGACGCGGGCGCGGCCAGCCGCTTCATCTCGCTGACCAGGGCCGCCTGCGTGTACTGGGCGATCATGAGGCCGGAGTCGACCCCGGGGTCGTCCGCGAGGAACGGCGGCAGGCCGTGCGAACGGTTCCTGTCGAGCAGCCGGTCGGTGCGCCGCTCGGCGATGGACGCGAGGTCGGCGGCGGCGATGGCCAGGAAGTCGAGCACGTACGCGACGGGCGCGCCGTGGAAGTTGCCGTTGGACTCGACGCGTCCGTCGGGCAGGACGACCGGGTTGTCGACGGCGGAGGCCAGCTCGCGGTCGGCGACGAGCCGGGCGTGCGCGAGGGTGTCGCGCCCGGCGCCCGCGACCTGGGGCGCGCAGCGGATGGAGTACGCGTCCTGGACGCGCGGCGCGTCGTCCTGGTGGTGACCGGTCATCCCCGAACCGGCGAGCACGCGCAGCATGTTGTCGGCGCTGGTGCCCTGGCCGGGGTGCGGGCGGATGGCGTGCAGCTCGGGGGCGAGGACCTTCTCGGAGCCGAGCAGGGCCTCCAGGGAGAGCGCGGCGGTGATGTCGGCGGAGGTGATCAGGCGGGCGAGGTCGGCGCAGGCCATGACGAGCATGCCGAGCATGCCGTCGGTGCCGTTGAGGAGGGCGAGCCCCTCCTTCTCCCGCAGTTCGACGGGCTCGATGCCGTGCGCGGCGAGCAGCTCGGCGGCGGGCGCGAGGACGCCGTCGGGGCCCTCCGCCTCGCCCTCGCCCATCAGCGTCAGCGCGCAGTGTGAGAGCGGGGCGAGGTCGCCGGAGCAGCCGAGGGAGCCGTACTCGTGGACGACCGGCGTGATCCCCGCGTTGAGCAGGGCGGCCATCGTCTCCACGACGACCGGCCGGACGCCGGTGCGGCCCGAGGCCAGGGTCTTGAGGCGCAGGAACATCAGCGCGCGCACGACCTCGCGCTCCACGCGCGGGCCCATGCCGGCGGCGTGCGAGCGCACGATGTTGCGCTGGAGCTGCGCGCGGAGCTCGGGGCTGATGTGGCGGACGGCGAGGGCGCCGAAGCCGGTGGAGACGCCGTAGACGGGGTCCGGCTTGGCCGCCAGGTCCTCGATGACCTGCCGGGAGGCGGCGACGGCGGCCAGGGCCTCGGGGGACACGACGACGCGCGCGTCGTGGCGCGCCACGGCGATCACATCGTTGGCGGTCGTTCCGGAGCTTCCCACCACCACGTCGGTGTCCACGCGCATCTGCATATCCATATTCAGGCACCCTAGGGTCTGAATCGCTGCCTGTCACTAGGGGTCAGGTGAACTGCCCTGTACGACAACACCGCGAGGGCCGCGCGCATGCCGCTGCTGGGGCTGTATCCGCCGGTGCCGCCCTGACGGGCGGGATGGTGCCCCGGTCCCGCCCCTTCGCCGATTCCCGGGGGCAAGCCCCCCGGG
>NZ_JBPQTX010000298.1:0-8456 GCF_051386555.1 Streptomyces sp. URMC 126 | reverse complement strand
GCGGGGGACGGGGCGGGCGGTGCCGCGCCGGCCGGAAGGGCGGCGGCCGTCCCCGTCAGGACGCACAGAGCGACTCCTGAGGCGACGACGGCGCGGCGGACGGTGGGAGAGAGCGTCATGGTTCCTCCGCAGGCGTGGGGACTGCACCCCCCTCGGCGGAACAGCGCGGACCTGCCGGACGCGGACCCAACTCCCCATTGTCTCCACGCCGGTTGTCTAGACCGCAGTGTTCCCCGGGCAGCATAGGGGGGCCGGCGCGCGAGGGGAAGGCGGGAGCCGTGACAAGCGCGGGACGGGAGTGCGCTCGGCCGGACGGCCGAAGCGGCTTGAATCCGAAGGGGTTTGTGGCCGATGGCCGCTGTTCCCTACCGGGAATCGGTCCTTCAGCCATGGGTTCCGGACGTCACCCCGCCGCCCGGGGTACCCGGGGCCCACGGGCCCCTAGCATCGGTCGCGCCTTCCGGGAACCTCCCGGAAGCATGTGTCAGGGAGGCATTCCTGTGCGCACCAAGAAGGCCGTAGCAGCCCTCGCCCCGATCGCCCTCGGGGCGGTCCTCGCCCTCCCCGCGGCCGCGTCGGCCGACGGCCCGCACCACGGCACCCGGGCCGCCGCCGCGGCGCCCGCGTTCGGCAGCTTCCTGCTGCAGACCGGCACCGCCCTGCACGAGACCGACGACACCTTCGCGACGGCGACCGCGGACTGGGACCGGGACGGCAGACCCGACCTGGTGGCGGTGAAGAAGAGCCGGACGGGCACGAACAGCACCGAGGTGCACGTCCTCTCCGGGGCGAGCGGCTTCCAGCGGTTCGTCCTGCAGACGGGCACGGCACTGCACGAGACCGACGGCACCTTCGACTTCTCGCTCGCCGACTGGGACCGGGACGGCCGCCCCGATCTCGTGGCGGTGAAGAAGAGCCGGACGGGCACCAACAGCACCGAGGTGCACATCCTGTCCGGCGCCAGCAACTTCCAGCGGTTCGTCCTGCAGACGGGCACCGCGCTGCACGAGACCGACGACACCTTCGACTTCACCACCGGCGACTGGGACCGCGACGGCCGCCCCGACCTGATCGCCGTCAAGAAGAGCCGGACCGGTACGAACAGCACCGAGGTGCACGTCCTCTCCGGCGCGAGCGGCTTCCGGAAGTTCGCCCTCCAGACGGGTACGCCCCTGCACGAGACCGACGACACCTTCGCCTTCGCGTCCACCGACTGGGACCGGGACGGCCGCGCCGACCTGGTGGCGGTGAAGAAGAGCCGGACGGGGACGAACAGCACCGAGGTGCACATCCTGTCCGGTGGCGGCAACTTCCAGCGCTTCGTCGTCCAGACCGGGACGGCGCTGCACGAGACCGACGGGACCTTCGAGTTCTCCGTCGCCGACTGGAACCGCGACGGCCGCCCGGACCTGGTGGCGGTGAAGAAGAGCCGGACGGGGACCAACAGCACCGAGGTGCACATCCTCGGCTGACCCGGGAGCCGGTCCCGTCCCGTCCCGTTCCGCGTGGGCCGGTCCCGTCCCGTCCGGGGCGGGACCGGCCCACCGCGCGTCAGGCGGGCTTGCGCGCCTCGAACAGCACCCGGGACGAGTGGGCGACGAACGCGCCCTCCGCCCGGATCCGCTCGTCCAGCTCGCGCAGCCGGTCCCGGTAACGGTCGACGGTGAAGCCGGGAACGGTCCAGATCACCTTCCGCAGGAAGTACACCACCGCCCCGACGTCGAAGAACTCCATCCGCAGCCGCTCCGAGCGGACGTCCACGACCTCCAGCCCGGCGGCCCGGGCCGCGGCGCTCTCGTCGTCCGGGTGGCGCTTTCGGCGGGCCTCGGGCTGCGGGCCGAGGAAGAACTCGACCAGTTCGAACACGCTGGCGGGCCCGATGTGCTGGGCGAAGTACGTGCCCCCGGGCCGCAGCACCCGGGCGAGCTCCGACCACCACACGGTGGCCGGATGCCGGCTGGTCACCAGGTCGAACGCCGCGTCGCCGAACGGCAGCGGCGGCTCGTCGGACGCCGCCACCACCACCGCGCCGCGCGGGTGCAGCAGCGCGGTGGCCTTGGCGACGTTCGGCGGCCAGGATTCGGTGACCGCCATCGTCGGCGGCAGCACCGGGGCTCCGGCCAGCACCTCACCACCCCCGGTCTGTACGTCCAGCGCCGCCGACGCCCGCGCCAGCCGCGCGGCCATCAGCTTCTGGTAGCCCCAGGACGGGCGCTCCTCGGTGGCCCGGCCGTCCAGCCAGGAGAAATCCCAGCCGTCCACGGAAACGGAGGCTGCCTCGGCGACCAAATCATCAAAACTACGGTTCATAGCTGAATCATCACCATAAATCGATGAAGAAACACAGCGATTTACCGACCGGCCGGCCGACCCGGGTCCGCATCCCGCCCGCACCCCCGCCGTTCCGGATGCGCCCGAAGGGCGTGCGGGCCGGACACCCGTCACTGTGGAAGGGGTCCCCCGGCACGAGCGCGGCCGGCCGGCCCCGCGCGGAAGGAGGCAGCCCATGGCGGACGGAGCCATGACGCCCGTCAGCGAGAGCCCGGACGACCCGTTCTCGCTCGCCCGCGCGGCCACGATGGTGCTCGACCACCGGGGAACGGTCGTCGGCTGGGGCGAGCAGACCACCGCGCTGCTGGGCCACCGGCCCGAGGACGTGACCGGCAGGCCCGCCGCCGACGTCCTCCTCGCCCCCCGGGACCGGGCCGCCGTCGCCGAGACGGCGCGGACCTGCGTCGACGACGGCGGCTGGTTCGGGGTGGTCCCCGTGCTCCGGGGCGACGGCAGCCGCGTCCACATCGGCGTCCGGGCCCGGCGCGTCGTCCGGCCGGACGCTCCGCCGGAGTGGTTCCTGGTCGGCGCGCCCGCCGAGGACGTCGTCCAGTGGGAGACCGACCGGTCGGTGCTCGACGGCCTGTTCCGCCGCTCGCCCATCGGACTGGCCGTCCACGCCCCCGACCTCAGCATCCTCCGCGTCAACAAGGCCGTCGCCGCCATCGGCGGGATCAGTGCCGAACAGGCCGTGGGCCGCCGGACCGGCGACTTCCTCATCACCGACGACGCCGACACCGTGGAGGGCCGGCTGCGGGAGGTGCTGGAGACCGGACGGCCCATGATCTTCACCGAGCAGCCGTGCCGGCTCCGCTCGGCCCCGGCGGAGGAACGGTTCGTCTCCGTCTCGGCCTTCCGGACGACCGACTCGGCCGGACGGGTGCTCGGCGTCACCCAGTTGGTCGAGGACGTCACCGAACGCCACCGCGCCCGGGTGCGGCTCGCCCTGCTCGACGAGGCCGGCCGGCGCATCGGCACCTCCCTGGACGTCGACACCACCGCCCGCGAGCTCGCCGATGTCCTCGTCCCCGAGCTCGCCGACTGGGTCTCCGTCGACCTCCTGGAGGACGTCAGCCGGGGTGAGGAGCCCTCGCAGGACGGCACCGGCGCCGTCTGCCGCGCCGCGACGGTCTCCGTCGTCGCGGAGGTCGAGGAGGCCCTGCACCCGGTGGGCCACCGCATCGTCTTCCCGCCGGACAGCCCCCAGGCCCGCTGCCTCGCCGACAAGAGCCCGGTGCTGGTGCAGAACGGCCGCGGCCCCGCCGGACTCCGGGCCGTCGCCCAGGAACGGGCCGAACGCGCGGCCGAACTGGGCGTGCACTCCGTCATGATGGTGCCGCTCGTCGCCCGCGGCCTCGTCCTCGGCCTCGTCGTCCTCTGGCGCGCCCGCCGCCCCGAACCGTTCGAGGATGACGACCTGACGCTCGCCGCCGAGTTCGCCGCCCGCGCCGCCGTCTGCATCGACAACGCCCGCCGCTACACCCGCCAGCACCAGGCCGCGCTCACCCTCCAGTGCCGGCTGCTGCCCGGCGAGGTGCCCGACCTGCCCGCCGTCGAGGTCGCCCACCGGTACATCCCCGCCGGGGCCGCCGAAGGCGTCGGCGGCGACTGGTTCGACATCATCCCGCTCTCCGGCGCCCGCGCCGCCCTCGTCGTCGGCGACGTCATCGGCCACGGCATCGACGCCGCCGCCACCATGGGCCGGCTGCGCACCGCCGTCCACACCCTCGCCGAACTCGACCTGGAACCCGAGGAAGTCCTGTCCCACCTGGACGACCTCGTGCACCGGCTGGCCGCCGAACAGGAGGTCAACACCCGCGACTTCCCCCACGACCAAGTGACCGGCGCGAGCTGCCTCTACACCGTCTACGACCCCGTCTCCCGCCGCTGTTCCCTGGCCCGCGCCGGCCACCCGCCGCCCGCGGTGGTCACCCCGGACGGCCGCGTGAGCCTGCCCGACCTGCCCCCCGGGCCCCCGCTCGGCCTGGGCGGCCTGCCCTTCGAGGCGACGGAGCTGGAGCTCCCCGAGGGCAGCCTGCTGGCCCTCTTCACCAACGGGCTCATCCAGTCGCCCGGCAACGACGTCGACTCCGCCCTCGCCGAACTGGGCCGCCAACTGGCGGCCCCCGGCCGGTCGTTGTCGGACACGGCCAAGGCCGTGGTGGACGCGCTGCTCCCCGCCCGGCCGCACGACGACGTCGCCCTGCTGCTCGCCCGGACCCGCGTCCTGGGCCCGGAACGGGTCGCCACCTGGACCCTGCCCGGCGACGAACAGGCGGCCGCCGCCGCCCGCCGGCTGATGACCGAGCAACTGACGAAATGGGGACTGGAGGACCTGGTGTTCGCGACGGAGCTGGTCGTCAGCGAGCTGGTGACCAACGCCTACCGGTACGCGAGCGGCCGGGTGACCCTGCGGCTCATCCGCGGCCACAGCCTGATCTGCGAGGTCACCGACACCAGCAACACCTCGCCCCACCTGCGCCGCGCCCGCAGCACCGACGAGGGCGGGCGGGGCCTGTTCCTGGTCGCCCAGCTCACCGAACGGTGGGGGACGCGCTACGAGCGGGAGGGCAAGACCGTCTGGACCGAGCAGCCGCTGCCGCCCGGGCACCGCCTGTGAAGGCCGGACATCGCCTTCGAAGCCCCGCGCGGACCCGGGCTTTCACGGCCCGGACGCCGTCTTCGAGGCCCGGATGCCGCCCGCGGGGCCCCGCCCGGGCTCAGCGGCTGTCCGCGTGCTCCACCTCGGGAGCCGCCCGCGCCGGCCCCGCGGGCGCGGGCACCGACGCGCCGGAGTGCCGCCGGGTCACCCGCCGCACCAGCGGCTCCGTCCACCGGGCCGCGAGGGGCCCCACCACCACGAGCACCAGGACGTAGGCCGTGGCCAGCGGGCCCACCCGCGGCTCGACACCCACCGCGAGACCGGCGATCACGATGGAGAACTCCCCCCGGGCCACCAGCGTCCCACCGGCCCGCCAGCGCGCCGCGGGCGAGGCGTCCGCCCTGCGGGCCGCGTACCAGCCCGTGCCCACCTTGGTGAGGGCCGTGACACCGGCGAGCGCCAGCGCCGGGCCCAGGACCGGGGGCACGGACGCCGGATCGGTGCTCAGCCCGAAGAAGAGGAAGAAGACGGCGGCGAACAGGTCCCGCAGCGGGGACAGCAGCGCCCGGGCGTCCTCCGCCACCTCGTCCGACAGCGCGATGCCGATGAGGAACGCCCCCACCGCCGCGGACACGTGCAACTCCTGGGCCACCCCCGCGAAGGACAGCGTCAGGCCGAGTACCACCAGCAGCATCCGCTCCGGGTTGTCCGAGGACACGGCCCGGCTGATGACGTGCCCGTGGCGCAGCGCCACATAGAGCACGGCGGTGACCGTCCCCAGGGACGTCAGCAGGATCAGCCCGCCCGCGCGGAGGCTCAGCCCCGCCTGGAGGGCGGTCAGCAGGGGAAGGTAGACGGCCATGGCGAGGTCCTCGATGACGAGGACGCCGAGCACGGCGGGCGTCTCCTCGGACCCCAGGCGGCCGAGGTCTGCGAGCACCTTGGCGATCACCCCGGAGGACGAGACCCAGGTGACCCCGGCCAGCGCCACGCAGGCGACCGCGCCCCAGTCCAGCAGCAGGCCGGCGGCGACTCCCGGCAGGGCGTTGAGGAGGAAGTCCACCGCGCCCGAAGGGGATTGCGTCCGCAGACTGCTCACCAGCTCCGACGCGCTGTACTCCAGCCCCAGCAGGAGCAGCAGCAGGACGACGCCCACCTCGGCCCCGGTGGCGACGAACCCCTCGCTGGCGCCCAGCGGGCGGATGCCCCCGCGGCCGAAGGCGAGCCCCGCGAGCAGGTAGAGGGGTATGGGCGAGAAGCCGATCCGGCCGGCGAGACGGCTGAGGAGGCCGAGGGCGAGGATGACGAGGCCGAGTTCGATGAGCAGCGTGGTGGTCTGATGCATGGGCGGCTGTCCTCCGGCGGTCGAGGGGCTGCGGCGGCTGTGCCTGCGCGAATGCGGAGAGGTCCTGGAACGGCGACGGAAAACGGGTCGGACGACACAGGAAGTGCGGGGCGACAGGTGCGCGTGGGGGCACGTGCCGCGGCCCGGCCGGCGAGCCGACGCACCATCGGCCCTGTCGGAACCCGCACGGCCGGGGTCGGCCGCTCATCGGATCGATGGCGTCGCTCGAAGGAGCATCTTAGCGGAGAATGCAATAGTCCTATCGGGTTTCTGAGGAGTTGCGCGGTGCGCCCCCTTTCCTCCTCCGGGCGCCGGGCGAGCGCCCTGCCGGGGAGGGGAGTTGACTGCTAAGGGGGCGCCGCGTTCGGGGTGCGCCGAAGGGGGCTCGGAGGGGGCACGTCACGACCGGGAAGGGGCGTCCGGGCCGGAGGCGGATTCACGAGGTGTCGGAGGCCGTTCGGTCTCGCGCTCCTAAGCCGCTTCCGGCGTCCGGCCGTTCGGCGGGCCGGACGCCCGTGGTGGTGCGGCAGGTCGGCGTGTGCCGCGCCGTGAGGTGTGGCTCGCCCGGAGGCTGTGGCGCGCGCCGGGGTGTGAGGGAGCCGAGGAGCTCCGCGAGCAGGGGGCCGGCTCCCGCGCGGGTCCCGGCCGTCTCGCGGACCGCCGAGCCGGTCGGGTCGGCCCGGGCGCCGGGCGGCCCCCGGCCGGGAGGGAGGGCGGCCGGGGGCCGCCCCCGCGCGGTCTCGCCGACGCGAGAGCCGGGTGCCCTCAGACCTCGGGGTTGGCTTCGAGGCAGGTCAGCTCGATCTCGTCGACGAGAGCCTCGTACGTCTTGCCGGTCAGCTGCGCGACGTTCTCCATCCCCACCGCCGCCCACCCGGCCAGGCTCATGACGAGCGACCGGAGTCCGTCCGTGCCGAGCCGGGCCAGCACGTCGTCCGCCACGCCCAGGGCCGCCTCCGGCACCCGCTCGGCGGGCTCCAGTCCGACCACCGTCCGCAGCAGGCCGACCGTCACCCGGCTGATCTCGGGCGCGATCGCGTACAGGCGGCGGTCTTCTTCCTCGTCCATGCTTCCCTTTCCGTCGGGCGGCGGGGCGGCCGTCCTTGAGAGACGGGGAGCTGTCTACCAGAAGTAACGGAGGCCTCACCAGGAAGAGTTGACGCGTAACGGCCCTGTTCTGGGCAAACGGCGAGGAGACCTCACTCGGGGGAGTGACGCCGGCGGGCGGCGGCCGGACGGTCTGCCGGAGGGTGTACGGGCCGGGGGCGAGGCTCCGGGGCCCCCGCCGATAGTGGGCGGTAAGGGTAGCCTAAGCTAAGCTCCGTCCGGGTCCTCCTCCGGTGGATGACCTCCGCCCCTTCTCCCCGGCGGCGCGCCGCGCCTCCCCGCGGGCGACGGCCGGCGGACACGGACGAGCGAGAAACGGATCCGAGGACCAGACATGGTGCGCATAGCTGTGGCGGGCGCGAGTGGATACGCGGGCGGTGAACTGCTGCGTCTGCTGCTCGGACACCCCCACGTCGAGATCGGCGCGCTGACCGCCGATTCGAACGCCGGCCGGACGGTGGGGGAGGTGCAGCCCCACCTCGCGCCGCTGGCCGGACGGGTGCTGGAGAAGACCTCCGCCGAGACGCTCGCCGGTCATGACGTGGTCTTCCTCGCCCTGCCGCACGGGGCGTCGGCCGCGCTGGCCGGCGAACTGGACCCGGAGACCCTGGTCGTCGACTGTGGTGCGGATTTCCGGTTGCGGGACGCGCGGGAGTGGGAGCGGTTTTACGGTTCGCCGCATGCCGGGGTGTGGCCGTATGGGTTGCCGGAGTTGCCTGGTGGGCGGGCTGGGTTGGCGGGGGCGCGGCGGGTGGCGGTGCCGGGGTGTTATCCGACGGCGGTGTCGTTGGCACTGTGGCCGGTGTTCGCGGCGGGGTTGGTGGAGCCGGAGGCGGTGGTGGTGGCCGCGTCGGGGACCTCGGGTGCCGGCAAGGCGGCCAAGCCGCATTTGCTGGGCAGTGAGGTGATGGGGTCGATGAGTCCGTATGGGGTGGGGGGCGGGCATCGGCATACGCCGGAGATCGCGCAGAATCTGGCGGCGGTGGCGGGGGAGGCGGTGAGGGTGTCGTTCACTCCGGTGCTGGCGCCGATGCCGCGCGGGATTCTGGCCACCTGTAGCGCCCGCATCCG
>NZ_JBPQTX010000297.1:0-8503 GCF_051386555.1 Streptomyces sp. URMC 126 | reverse complement strand
CGTCCCACCCGTCCCGACCGCCCCGCCCGTCGGCGGTCGGAGCCGCCCGCGCGGGGCCGGGGCTCGAAGGGCCGCTCGCGCGCCGTGATCGTCCGCCGCACCCCGATCCGGAAATTTGCCGCGAATGTTCCGAGTGCGATCGGGAACTCAGATTGTGTGACGACCGCGACCATCAGCACTTCCGTGCCCGCACGCCTGGACCGGCTGCCCTGGTCCCGGTGGCACTGGACTGTGGTGATCGGGCTGGGCACGGTCTGGATCCTGGACGGCCTTGAGGTCACGATCGTCGGGAACATCGCGGGACGGCTCTCCGAACAGGGGAGCGGACTGCCCATCACCGGGGCGCAGGTGACCGGTGTGGCCGCCGCGCTCTATGTGTCCGGTGCCTGCCTGGGGGCCCTGTTCTTCGGCCGGCTGACGGACCGGTTCGGCCGTAAAAAGCTGTTCATGGTGACCCTCGCCGTCTATCTGGGGGCGACGGCCCTGACCGCCTTCTCGTACTCTTCCTGGTGGTTCTTCGCCTTCCGTTTCCTCACGGGATTCGGCATCGGCGGCGAGTACGCGGCCATCAACTCGGCGGTCGACGAGCTGATCCCGGCCCGTTACCGGGGGCGCGTCGACCTGATGATCAACGGCAGCTTCTGGCTGGGCGCCATCGCCGGCTCCCTGCTGTCGATCGTCCTCCTGGACACGCGCGTCTTCCCCAAGGATGTGGGCTGGCGGCTCACGTTCGGACTGGGCGTGGTGTTCGGCCTCGTCATCCTGGTCGTGCGCCGCCAGGTCCCGGAAAGTCCGCGCTGGCTGTTCATCCACGGGAAGGCCGAGGAGGCCGAACGGCTGGTCGACGCCATCGAGCGGCGCATCGAGGCGGACAAGGGCATCAAACTCGCCCCGCCCGCCGGCCGGATCACCATTCGCCAGCGCAAGCGCACGGGGTTCCGGGCCATCGCCCGTACTGTCTTCACGGACTACCGGCGGCGCGCCGTGCTCGGCCTCGCCCTCTTCATCGGTCAGGCGTTCCTCTACAACGCCATCACCTTCGGTTTCGGGGAGATTCTCACCAAGTTCTTCGGAGTCGCCACCGCGCGGACCGGTTACTTCTTCGCGGTCATGGCGCTCGGCAATTTCCTGGGCCCGCTTTTCCTCGGCAAACTGTTCGACACCGTGGGCCGACGCGTGATGATCTCGTCGACGTTCCTGCTGTCCGGGGCGCTGCTCTTCGTCACGGCATGGCTCTTCGACGCCGGCCACCTGACCGCGAACACCCTGACCGCCTGCTGGTGTGTCGTCCTCTTCTTCGCCTCGGCGGGCGCGAGCAGCGCCTATCTGACGGTGTCCGAGGTCTTCCCGACGGAGACGCGGGCCATGGCCATCGCCTTCTTCTACGCGGTGGGCACGGCGGCCGGCGGCATCAGCGGACCGCTGCTGTTCGCCCAGCTGACGTCCACGGGCGTGGTGAGCGACGCGGTGCTGGCCTTCCAGATCGGCGCGACGCTGATGTGCCTGGCCGGGGTGACCGCCGCCTTCCTGGCGGTACGCGCCGAGGGCCGCTCCCTGGAGGACATCGCCACCCCGCTTTCCGTCCAGCCCGAACCGCTCCCGGCCACCCCGCGCTGGAGCAGCAGTACCCTCCGGGCCGGGGCGGGCGGTGAGCCGGCGACCGCGCCGGTGTCGGATGAATGAGTAGGGAGCCGGGGACAGGGGCCGCGGGGGAGCGACGAAAATCCCCGGAGGAATACGCTCCGGGCGCGGCACGCTGGAACAGGGCATGACCGACAAGCACCGTCACCACACCCGGAAGATCGGCAGTCTGTCCGTCCACCCGCTCGCCCTCGGCGGCAACGTCTTCGGCTGGACCGCCGACGCGGCTCAGTCGTTCGCCGTCCTGGACGCCTACGCCGAGGCCGGCGGCAACTTCATAGACACCGCGGACGCCTACTCGGCCTGGGCCCCCGGCAATTCCGGCGGCGAGTCCGAGACGATCATCGGCGACTGGATGGCCTCCCGCCGCAACCGCGACGACATCGTGGTGGCCACCAAGGTCGGGGCCGGCTACCCGGAACCCAAGGGCCTGTCCGCGCGCACCATCAAGGAAGGCGTCGAGGGCTCCCTGCGCCGCCTGCGCACCGACCGCATCGACCTCTACTACACGCACTACGACGACCCGTCGCTGCCCGTCGAGGACTACATCGCCACGCTCGACGGCCTGGTGAAGGAGGGCAAGGTCCGCGAGATCGCGGCCTCCAACGTCACCCCCGAACGGCTCGCCCGGGCGCTGGAGTTCAGCGACTCTGCCGGGCTCGCCAAGTACGTGGCGATCCAGCCCGAGTACAACCTCGTCTCGCGCGACACCTACGAGGGCCCGCTCGCCGAGGTCGCCACCCGGCACGGCCTGGCCGCCGTTCCGTACTACGCCCTCGCCTCAGGCTTCCTGACCGGCAAGTACCGGCCGGACACGGCCGTCGAGAGCGCCCGCGCGGAAGGCGCCGCCAAGCACCTGAAGACGGAACGCGGCCCACGGGTGCTGGCCGTCCTCGACGAGATCGCCGCCGCGCACGATGCCGAGGTGGCCACGGTGGCCCTGGCCTGGCTGGCGAGCCGGCCGACGGTCGCCACGCCGCTGGCCAGCGCCCGTACCGTCGAACAGCTGCCGCCGCTGCTGGCGCTGGCCGACCTGCGGCTGACGGAGGAGGAGCTGGCGCGGCTGACGGAGGCGTCGGCGTAACGGGCGACGGGCGGGGGCGGGGGCGTCATGGCTGCGCTGCGCTGCGCTTGCTGCTGCGATGCGGCCCCCGCGTCGTACCCGTAGGGGTTGCCCGCAGGGGCTCTCCCTCGTGCCCGCCCCGCCCGGCTTGCCTGCCCCTCAGCCCTCGCGCGCCGCCGTGCGCTCCACGCCCCAGGAGGCGAGGGCGACGGTACCGGCCACGCCCAGTACGGACGGCCAGGCGCCGACCTTCTTGGCCAGCGGGTGGGAGCCGGCGAACGCGGCCACGTACAGCCCGGTCAGGGCGGCGGCCTTGCCGGAGCCAACCTTGCCGGCCCACTGGCGGGCCGCCACCACGCCGGCCGCGCCGAGGGCGACCCCGCCGAGAGGCCGCTTCTTGGTCAGCCGCGCCACGGTGTACCCCCCGACGAGCCCGGCCGCGGCCACCACGGACGCCGGAACTCGTGTCACTGCACTCATCGCTGCCATAGCGGCAACCTCCGCATCAAAGACATCAAGAGACGCGTACGTCTGTCCCGACACTAACCCGCCCGGATACGCGCCCGATCGGCGAGAGGGCGGAAGCCGCCCTTCCGTCCGGCGCGGGCCGCGGCGCCGGGGTACGAGCCTTCAGCCGGCCGCCGTGAGCAGGGTCTCGGCGACGGCCGTGCGGGCGTAGAGGACGGACCGCCCGGCACGGTGCGCGCTGACCATCCCCGCCCCGCGCAACGCCGCGAGGTGCTGGGAGACACCGGCGGCGGAGATGCCGGTGCGGCCGGCCAGTTCGGTCGTGGAGGCGGGCGCGGCGAGTTCGGTCAGCAGCCGGGTCCGGGAGCGGCCGAGGACTGCGGCGATGGCCTCGGACCGGGCCACCGGCCGCCGCTCCCACAGGGTGCCGGTGCCGCGGGCGGGATAGGCGAGCTGGGGCGGGGCCGGGTGCTGCATCCACGTCAGGACGCCGGCGGCGAACACGGACGGGACGAGCAGCAGCCCGGGACCGGCGGTCTGCCGTGACAGCACGCAGCACCGGCGGACCAGCCGGAGCGTGTTGTCGTCCCAGCTCACCGTGGTGTGGAGGTCGTTGAAGAAGTGCGCGGCGCCGTGTTCGGCGACCTGGCGGGCGCGGTGGAAGACCTCCGCGTCCAGGACGGCGCGGATCTTCGCCCAGTAAGGGGCGAGGGCGAGCTCCCAGAAGGTCTCGATCTCCTCCGTGATCTGCGGCAGCCACCGTTCCGGATCCGCCCGCAGCGCCCGGATCCGCGCGGTGTCCCGGCCGAGCTTGCCGATGTCACGGCGGACGGACGCGGCGGGCGTCGCCCGGATGGCCGCCAGCTCGGTGTCGAGGGAGGGGGCCGGCTCGGCGGGGAAAGGAGTGAGGAAGTCGCAGAGGTAGTTCCGCGGCGGGACGAGCTCGGCCAGCCACCCGGCCGTCAGCCCCGCGTCGTCCACCCGGTGCCGCACCTGCTCGGTCCAGGGCCGGTGCACAGGGTGGGCGGCCCGCGACACGAGCAGCCGGAAGCCGGCGACCACCTCCCACATCGGTGAGACCGCGAAGCGGGTGAGCGCCAGATCGTCGGCGGAAAAAGCGAGTTCGGAGAGCACGGACACCCCCGTCGTCCGGTTGCATTCGGCCTGAGCTTAATCAATGGAGGCCGCGCGGGCACCGGGCGAAAGTCAGGGCATGCTCTCCACCTTCAGCGGGCTCCCCCGCGCCGCCTGGATCGTCTTCACCGGGACCGTCGTCAACAGACTCGGCTACCTCGTCACCCCGTTCCTCGTCTTCTTCCTCGGCTCCCGGGGCATCCCCACCGAACAGATCCCCTACGTACTCGGCGCGCTGGGCGCCGGCAACCTGATCGGACCCGCCCTCGGCGGCCTGCTGGCCGACCGGGTCGGCCGCCGCACCACGATGATCGCCGGCCTCCTGGGCACCGCGGCGGGCCAGGGCCTCCTCTTCACCGCACCGGACACCGTCACCCTGGCCCTCGCCGCCATCCTGCTCAGCGGCGCCGGCAGCATGGTCGGCCCGGCCGCGAGCGCGCTCCTCTCCGACCAGGTCACCCCCGACCGCCGCCGGGCGGCGTTCTCCCTCTTCCACTGGGCCGTCAACATCGGCACCGCGATCGCCGGCATGCTGGGCGGCTTCCTGGCGGCCCGGGGCTACTGGCTCCTCTTCACCGTCG
The DNA here is from genome assembly GCF_051386555.1 of Streptomyces sp. URMC 126. Lineage (NCBI taxonomy): Bacteria > Bacillati > Actinomycetota > Actinomycetes > Kitasatosporales > Streptomycetaceae > Streptomyces > Streptomyces sp. URMC 126. Next base: position 3,616 of record NZ_JBPQTX010000297.1, on the reverse strand, counting down.
ACATCGTGAGCACCCTCGCCTACGCGCTGATCGCCGCGTCCTTCCTCCCGGCAGGCCGCACCCGGCCCACCACCCCGCAGAGCGGCGGCACCGGCTACGGAGTCGTCCTCCGCGACCCGCTGATGCGCGCCCTGCTGCCCCTCTTCTACGTCGCGCTCGTCATCTACACCTTCACCGAGGTCGCCCTGCCCCTCGCGATCCGCGACGACGGCCTGTCCACGACCACCCTCGGGCTGATGGCCACCCTCAACGCGGCCCTGGTCGTCGTCCTCCAGCCGCTCGCCATCACCGTCCTGGCCCGCTTCCGCCAGATCCCCGTCTACGTGGCCGGCAGCATCCTCGTCGCCCTCGGCGTCGCCCTCACCGGCGTCGCCCACACCCCCTGGGCCTACGCCGCGACCGTCGTCCTCTGGTCCCTCGGCGAGGCCACCATCGGCGGCGTGGCCGGCTCCATCGTCGCCGCCCTCGCCCCCGACCACGCCCGAGGCCGCTACCAGGGCGCCTACCAGTGGACCTGGGGCACCGCCCGCTTCACCGCACTCTCCCTCGGCACCACCGTCTACGCCACCGCCGGCCCCGCCGCCATCTGGTGGTTCAGCGCCACGGCGGGCACAGCAGCAGCCCTCGCCGTCGGCGCCCTGAGCCCGACGATCGCACGGCGGACCGCCTTGGACGCGCCGACCGCCGAGCAGGCGGCACCCTCGGGAACCGCGGAGACGACCGGAGCGGTCGCGGGAGCGTAGCGGCGGGACCCGGGCATCGGGGGGGGAGCAGGCACCGTGCGTTCGCGGCGCCGCCGTTGTCAGGAAGGACGCCGCGTCCCCGGTCCGTAGGCGCCGGGTGCCTGGGCGAAGCCGGTGGGCCGGTAGGCGTTCTCGGCTCCGTATCCCGGCCCCACGCCGTACGGGCCGGGCGCGATCGGACCGGGATACATCCCCACGGGCGGCGGCACCGGCCGGGCGACGGACATCGAGGCGCGTTCCAGGGCGGGTTGGGCGATGTGTTTGCGTTGCCAGAGGTGGTGGAGGAGTTCCTGTTCTCGGGCTGTGAAGTCCGGGGTGAGGCGGCCCGCGTAGGCGCGTTGGCGGAGGAAGGCGAGGGAGGTGGCGAAGGAGACGTACTCCGCCACCGTGCGAGCGGCGGTGCGGCCGCCGGTGCGTTTGGCCACGTCTCGGGCGATGGCCCGGGCGCGCATCGAGGAGAGGGCCAGTGGCTCCGGCGGGGTGAGCCAGCCGGCCGCCTGGTACTCCGGGAGGCGGGCGCTGACGGTGCGGAGTTCGTTCTGGCGGGACCAGATCGTCAGCCAGGTGAGGGTGCCGAAGACCGGGAGCATGAAGAGGGAGTAGACGGCCAGGAAGCCCAGGCCCGGGAGGGACGTCGAGCCGTTCCAGACGCCGTGCAGGACCATGGCCGTGAGCAGACCCGCTACGGGGACCAGAGGGCGCAGGAACCGGCGGCGGGTGGGGAGGACGGCGGCGATGCCGAAGCTCAGGCCCGTCATGGAGGTGAAGAGCGGGTGGGCGAACGGGGACATCAGGACGCGGACGAAGAAGGTGCCCGCCGTCGTCGAGAAGCCCGAGGCACCGAAGCTCTGGTCGGTGGCGTACGCGTTGCCCAGGTAGAGGATGTTCTCGGTGAACGCGAAGCCGGTGGCGGTGATGCCCGCGACGACGACGCCGTCCACGATGCCGTTGAAGTCGCGGCGCCGGAAGAGGAAGAGGAACAGCAGGGCCGCCCCCTTCGCGCTCTCCTCGACCACGGGCGCGACGAACGTCGCGCCGAAGGTGCCGACGTCCTCGCGGCGGGCCGTGTCGACGCTGTTCCTGATCCACTCGGTCGCGTAGCTGTTGGCGATGAGCGCCATCAGGGTGGCCGCGCAGGCGCCCCACGCGAAGGCGAAGATCAGGTCCTTCCAGGGCTTCGGCTCGACCCGGTCCATCCAGCGGAACGCGGCGATGAGCAGGGGAACCGGCAGCACCGCCAGCCCCAGACCCACCAGGAAGCCCTGTGTACCGGTCTGCTCCCGGACGAAGGCGAGGATCAGCAGGCCGCAGAGGGCCAGGAGGAGGACGATCGCGCCCGCGCGGACGGCCTTGTTGTCCCAGAGAGCGCGACGCGGTCGGTAGTGCCGGCGCGCCGGAGTGGGCAGGGCGCCGAAACCCGGCGCTATCCCGGGTGCCCCAGGGGCCCCGGGCGTGGGTATCGGGCCCGGGTCGGCGGACGGGGACGGGTGAGGCTGGGACTCATGCACTGAACGACCCTAGCCAAGCCCGCGGCGCGGGTGGAGCGGTTTGCCTCCCGGGCGGGAGCGGGAGGGGGCGCGGGCTAGGGGGCGAGGGAGGTCGGGCCCGCGGGCAGTGCGCGGCCGTTGGCCGTCACGGCGGTGATCGGGGTGGCGGCCGGCATGGCCGTGGGTGGGCGAGCGCGGGTGGTGGGACGCGGGGTGGTGGCGTTCAGGGGCGTGGGCGCAGCCGTTTCGCCGCCGTCGGCGGCCTGTTATGCGGTGGCCGTCACCGGCTCCCGGGTGCGGGCCGCGGAGCCCGCGCCCGGGTCGTCAGCCGCGGCGGCGGAAGAGGAGGTCGCGTACCGCGTGGCCCTTGTCCAGGCCCTGGCCCTCGAAACGGGTCAGTGGACGGAAGTCGGGGCGCGGGGCGAAGCCGCCGTCCGCCTGGGTGTTCTCGAAGTCCGAGCTGGCGGTCAGCACCTCCAGCATCTGCTCCGCGTACGGCTCCCAGTCCGTCGCACAGTGCAGCAGCGCGCCCGGCGCCAGCCGCGTCGCCGCCAGGGCCAGGAACTCGGGCTGGATCAGCCGGCGCTTGTGGTGGCGCTTCTTGGGCCACGGGTCCGGGAAGTACACGCGCATGCCGGCCAGCGCGTCGGGCGCCAGCATCTCGCGGAGCAGGATGATCGCGTCGCCGTTGGCGACCCGGACGTTCTTCAGCCCCTTCCGCTCCGCGAGCGCGAGCAGGTTGCCCTGGCCCGGGGTGTGGACGTCGCACGCGAGGATGCCCGTGCCAGGGTCCGCGGCGGCCATCTCGGCCGTGGCCTCGCCCATGCCGAACCCGATCTCCAGGACCACCGGCAGCTTCGGGTCACCGAAGAGCTCGCCGAGGTCGATCCGGCTCAGCCCGTCGATGTCGAGGCCCCACACCGGCCACAGCCGGCGCAGCGCCTCGCCCTGTCCGGTCGTGACGCGGCTGCGGCGCGGCTGGAACGAGCGGATACGCCGCTCGTGGTGCGAGCCGGCCGGGTCCGGGGCGGGGCCGTCGGGGAACATCGGCTCCCGGCGGGCCCGGGCGGGAGCGCGGGTCTCGGCCGGGGCCGGTTCGCCGGCCGCGTCACTGATCGGCTGGGCGGTCGGCTCGGAGGCCGGGGCGGCGGCGGCCAGGGCGTCCTCGGCCGCTGGCGCGGCGGAGGCGGCGTGGCGTGCGGGGTTCTCGGACTTCTCGGACACAGTCCTTCCATAGTACGGGCGAGGCCCGCAGCAGATGGGTCCGTACATGTCAGGCGCCGGGCCGGGGCGGCCAAGCGCACGTCAGGCCGCGCGCGTCAGCGCATACGCATCAGGTCCCGTCGGCGGTCCGTGAGCGCGGCCCGCCCCCTCCCCGGCCGGCTC
>NZ_JBPQTX010000296.1:0-8545 GCF_051386555.1 Streptomyces sp. URMC 126 | reverse complement strand
GGGCGCGGGGCGGGACGACTGAGGGGCGCCCGCCGGGAGCCGGCGCGGAGGACCGGGGGCCGCCGTTCAGCCTTCCGTGGTCAGGGACTTGATCAATGTGTAGTCGGTGACGCCCGGCGGGTAGTCCTCCACCGTGGCGACCACGCGGTAGCCCTGTTTGCGGTAGAAGTCCGGCGCCTGGAAGTCCCAGGTCTCCACCCGGCTGCCGACGCAGCCGTACCGCAGGCGGGCGGTCTCCTCGGCGTCGGCCACGAGCCGCCCGCCGAGTCCCGTGCCCCGGTGCCGCGCGTCGACCCAGAGGTAGTCGATGTGCAGCCAGTGGTACTGGACGTAGCCGACCAGGCCGCCGGCCAACTCCCCGTCGTCGCCCGTGGCGTAGACCTGGAGGGGGACGCTGTCCTCGGCGGGGGTGCCGCGCAGGGAGCGCAGTACGGACGACCGTTCGGTGTTGTCGGCGGCGAGCCGCCGATGGACCACATCGCGTCGTTCCGCGTCGTTCACTACCTCAATACTGAACATAAAGCTCACGATAAACATCTGGGTCAAGCAGTTTTGCGAATCGGCTTCCGTTGTCGGACCCCGGCCGTACGCTGAGCACAGCGTCGGTGGGGGCCGACGCCGATCAGGGGGCGAGACAGGCAGGTACGTCGCCCGGGGTGGGGTAGTTGTCAGAGCACGGCGGCGGCCGTGCGCGTGCGACGGCTCCGTACCGGGCGCCGTACCCGCACTGCGCGCCTCCCCGAATTTGGGGGTGGTTGTGGCACGTATTCGGGTATTGGTGGTCGACGACCACCGCATCTTCGCCGAGTCGCTCGCCGCCGCCCTCGCGGCCGAGCAGGACGTGGACGTCTCGGCGGCCGGCAGTGGGCCGGCGGCGCTGCGCGCCCTGGAGCGCGCGGCGGCGGAAGGGCGGCGCTTCGACGTCCTGCTGATCGACGCCGATCTGGGCGCGGCGGCCGTGGAAGCGGCGCGCGTCCCGGAGCAGCGCCGGCCTCCCGGGCGGCCGGTGACGGGTCAGCCCGAGGGTGTGGTGGACGGGATCTCGCTGGTGGCCGGGGTGCGCTCCGGGCACCCGGGGGTGCGCACGGTCGTGCTCGCGGAGCGGGACGACCCGCGCCGGGCGGCGGCGGCGCTGCAGGCCGGGGCCGGTGGCTGGGTGGCGAAGGACTGTTCGCTCTCCCGCCTGCTGGCGGTGATACGAGGGGTGCTGCGGGACGAGACGCATCTGCCGCCCGCCCTGCTGACGGGAGTCCTGCGGGAGCTGACGGCCGCGCGCAAGCACCGGACGGAGAGCGAGCGCCTGGTGGAGTCGCTCACCCCGCGCGAGCGCGAGGTGCTCCGCTGCATGGTGGCCGGGCTGGGCCGGAAGGCCGTCGCCGAACGGCTGTTCCTCTCCCCGCACACGGTGCGGACGCATATGCAGAACGTCCTGGGCAAGCTGGGCGTGCACTCCACGCTCGCCGCCGTCGCGCTGGCCCGCCGGGCCGGAGTGGGCCCGGTCGACCTAACCGGGGACGTTGTCGAACGGGGCGGTCAACTGGCGTAGCAGTGCCGCGAGTTCGACGCGCTGCGCGGTGGAGAGCTCGGCGAGGATCGCCCGTTCCTGGGCGAGCAGCCCGGCGAGCGCCTCGTCCGCGCGGTCCCGCCCCTCCTCCGTCAGCCGTACCAGTACGCCGCGCCGGTCGTTGGGGTCGGGCTCCCGACGGACCAGGCCCTTTTTGGCGAGCCGGTCGATGCGGTTGGTCATGGTCCCGGAGGTGACCAGGGTCTGGGTCAGCAGTTGACCGGGGGACAGCTGATACGGCGCGCCCGCACGGCGCAGCGACGTCAGGACGTCGAACTCCCAAGGCTCCAGCTGGTGCTCGGCGAACGCGATCCGCCGTGCCCGGTCGAGGTGCCGGGCGAGCCGGCTGACGCGGCTCAGGACTTCCAGCGGTTCCACGTCGAGGTCCGGGCGCTCCCGGCGCCACGCTGCGACCAGTCGATCGACCTCGTCCTCCATGAGATCAGTGTAGTGGGTCTGTCGACATGAAGTCTCTTGACGTCGAGATAATCCGGAGGGATGCTGACGGCGAGGCCCGCACCTCCGCCCCTCCCCGGCACCCTCCGCCCCACCACGTTCGGGAGGCCCCCATGCCCCACACCCCGACCTGGGACCCGCGGCAGTACCTCCGCCACTCCGGCCCCCGCATCCGCCCCTTCCACGATCTCCTGGCCCGCGTCCCCGACCTTCCCGGCCCCGGCCCGGCCCGGATCGTCGACCTCGGCTGCGGCCCCGGCAACGCCACCGCCCTGCTCGCCGACCGCTGGCCCGACGCCCTGATCACCGGCCTCGACAACTCGCCCGAGATGCTGCGCGCCGCCGCCGCGCACGCGGGCCCCACCAGCGGCGGCGGCCGGATCTCCTTCGCCGCCGCCGACGCGGCTCGCTGGACCCCGGACGGCCCCCTCGACCTGATCGTCGCCAACGCCCTGCTCCAGTGGGTACCGGACCACCCCGCGTCCTTCCCCGCCTGGACCGAGGCCCTCACCCCCGCCGGCGTCCTCGCCTTCCAGGTGCCCGACCACCAGGACGCGCCCTCGCACACCCTGATGCGCGACCTCTGCGACACCCCGCGCCGGCGCGCCCGTCTCGCGGACGCCGCCCGCGGCCCCGTCCACGTCCTCGACCCGGCCGCCTACCTCGCCCGCCTCGCCGACCTGGGCCTGACGGTCGACGCCTGGGAGACCACATACGTCCATCTCCTCCCGGGCCCCGACCCCGTCCTCGACTGGCTCATGGGCACCGCCCTCCGCCCCGTCCTCACGGCCCTGGCCGACGACCCGGCCGAGCGCGACGCCTTCCTCACCGAGTACGCGGCCCTCCTCCGCGAGGCGTACCCACCGGGCCCGCACGGCACGGTCTTCCCGTTCCGCCGGATCTTCGCGGTGGCGCGGAAGGCAGGCGGGCAGGGTGAGGGGTGATCATCGGATCACCCTTTCGCGTGAAGGGCGTGAAGGTCGACCGTGGAGCTCCTCGGGACCTCGTAGCGTCCGTGGCGTCGCTTGTGCCGCAATGGCGCCCGCGCCCAGACTGAAGGAGGAGGTGCTTCACGATGACCGCACTCGCGCACGAGGTGATCCCGGTGGCGGATGACGAACCGGTGGCCGATCTGGACACGTTTCTGTGGGAGACGTGGAAGGCCATGGATCTCCCCGAGGGCTACCGCGCTGAGATCATCGAGGGGTCCATCGAGGTGTCGCCCACTGGCAATCGTCGCCACACCATTGTCATCAATCGCCTGCGACGGGCACTCGACGCCCACTTGGCGGATTCGGGGCACGCGCCCTTCCAGGACGCGAACCTGATGCACCGCCGCAAAGGCTGGATCCCGGACCTTCTCATCGCCCCCGCCGACCTGGACGAGGTTCCCGACGAGGAAGGCCTCGGCATCGACGCCGCGGGCGTCAGTGCCGTCGTCGAGGTCGTCTCGCCCGGCCGCCGCAACCAGGAGCGTGACCGGATCCGCAAGCGCCGTGAGTACGCCCGCGCCGGGATCCCGCTCTACGTGCTCGTCGACGACTTCGACGGCGACGGCGCGGTTGTCCTGCTGAGCTCGCCGGCCACGGAGAAGGAGGACTATCTCGACGAGCACCGCGTCCCCTACGGCACCGACGCCGTGATCCCCTCCGGCCCGGCCAAAGGCTTCGCCATCGGCGCGGCGATCACCGCGCCCTGACCGCCGCCGTCCCCCGTCGCCCCTTCCCGGGCGGCTCAGCTCTTGCGGTGTCCCACCAGCCGGGGCCGCTGCTCCAGCCCGTCCAGTCCGTGCCAGGCGAGGTTGACCAGATGGGCCGCCACCTCGGCCTTCTTCGGCTTGCGGACGTCGAGCCACCACTGGCCCGTCAGGGCCACCATGCCGACCAGGGCCTGGGCGTACAGCGGGGCCAGCTTCTGGTCGAAGCCCCGGGCCTTGAACTCCATGCCGAGGATGTCCTCGACCTGCGTGGCGATATCGCTGATCAGCGACGCGAAGGTGCCCGTCGACTGGGCCACGGGGGAGTCGCGGACGAGGATGCGGAACCCGTCCGTATACGTCTCGATGTAGTCGAGCAGGGCGAACGCGGCCTGTTCCAGGAGCTCGCGCGGGTGGCCCGCGGTGAGAGCGCCCGTCACCATGTCGAGGAGCTGCCGCATCTCGCGGTCGACGACCACCGCGTACAGCCCCTCCTTGCCGCCGAAGTGCTCGTAGACCACGGGCTTGGAGACCCCGGCCTTGGCCGCGATCTCCTCCACCGACGTGCCCTCGAAACCCCGCTCGGCGAAGAGTGTGCGACCGATGTCCAGCAACTGCTCACGGCGCTCCGCGCCGGTCATCCGCACCCGGCGGGTGCGTCTGGCCCCCTGCGCGGGGGTCAGGTCCTTCTTACCGGAGGTTTTGCTGTCGATCGCCACGCCGTCCATCATGCCGCCTGAGCGGCGTCCTTCTTCTCGCCGCCGGCCGCCGGGGAGCCCTCCTCGCCCGGCCGGGGCGCGCGCCGCGCCGCGATGCGGCCCGCGCTCGGCCAGCGCACGTCGTACGCCCAGCCGGCCAGCTCGAACCAGCGGATGAGCCGGGCGCTGGAGTCGATCTGGCCCCGCAGCACGCCGTGCCGCGCCGAGGTCGGGTCGGCGTGGTGCAGGTTGTGCCAGGACTCGCCGCAGGACAGGATCGCCAGCCACCACACGTTGCCGGAGCGGTCGCGGGACTTGAACGGCCGCTTGCCGACCGCGTGGCAGATCGAGTTGATCGACCAGGTCACGTGGTGCAGGAGCGCCACCCGGACCAGCGAACCCCAGAAGAACGCCGTCACCGCTCCCTGCCAGGACCAGGTCACCAGCCCGCCGACCAGCGGCGGGATCAGCAGCGAGATCGTCGTCCAGAGGACGAACGTACGGGAGACCCAGCGGATCGCCGGGTCCTTGATGAGGTCCGGGGCGTACTTGTGCTGCGGCGTCTGCTCCTCGTCGAACATCCAGCCGACGTGTGCCCACCAGAGGCCCTTCATCAGGGCCGGCACGGTCTCCCCGTAGCGCCACGGCGAGTGCGGGTCGCCCTCGGCGTCGGAGAACTTGTGGTGCTTGCGGTGGTCGGCCACCCAGCGCACCACCGGGCCCTCCACGGCCAGCGAGCCCATGACCGCCAGCGCGATCCGCAGGGGGCGTTTGGCCTTGAAGGAGCCGTGCGTGAAGTAGCGGTGGTAACCGATGGTGATGCCGTGACAGCCGATGAAGTACATCGCCGTCATCAGCCCCAGATCCAGCCAGCTGACCCCCCACCCCCATGCCAGGGGGACCGCGGCGAGCAGGGCGACGAAGGGGATGGTGATGAACAGCAGCAGCGTGATCTGTTCGATCGAGCGCTTGCTGTCACCACCCAGTGTGGCGATGGGGAGCGGGGCCTCCTGGGCCTTCGGCACGTCCTCGATCAGGTCGGGGCTTGCAGTCATGGATTCCCTCGTGGGGGTCGGGAGCTGGCTACGGTTCCGTAACCTACGGCAACGTAAGTATGGCAGGGCCCCGGCGGGGGGCAAGAGGGCTGTCCGAGACCGCGCGTCGGGTGGCGACCTATGCTGGTGGGCGTCGGACAGCGCGGTCCGCCACCCCTCCAGACGTGCTCGGAAACACCGCTAGGAGCAGCACCTGTGAGCAGTGCCGACCCCACCAGCCTCGAAGCACGGCGCAGCGCCGCACTGCGCGCCGACATCCGCCGCCTGGGCGACCTCCTCGGCGCGACCCTGGTCCGCCAGGAAGGTGAGGAACTCCTCGCCCTGGTCGAACGGGTGAGGGCGCTCACCCGGACCGACGGCGAGGCCGCCGCCCGCCTCCTGGGGGAGACCGACCCGGAGACCGCCGCCAAGCTGGTGCGCGCCTTCTCCACCTACTTCCACCTGGCCAACGTCACCGAGCAGGTGCACCGCGCCCGGGAGCTCGGCGCCCGGCGTGACGCCGAGGGCTCGATCCTGGCGCGTACCGCGGACCGGCTGAAGGACGCGGACCCCGAGCACCTCAAGGAAGCCGTCGCGCACCTCGGCGTCCGTCCCGTCTTCACCGCGCACCCCACCGAGGCCGCCCGCCGCAGCGTCCTCAACAAGCTCCTGCGCATCGCCGAGCTGCTGGGGCACCAGGCCACCGGCGAGGGCGAGAAGCGCCGCACCGACCTCCGCCTGGCCGAGAACATCGACCTGCTCTGGCAGACCGACGAGCTCCGCGTCGCCCGCCCGGAGCCCACCGACGAGGCCCGCAACGCCATCTACTACCTGGACGAACTGCACGCCGGCGCCGTCGGCGACGTCCTGGAGGACCTGGCCGCCGAGCTCGACCGGGTCGGCGTCCCGCTGCCCGCCGCCACCCGACCGCTGACCTTCGGCACCTGGATCGGCGGCGACCGCGACGGCAACCCCAACGTCACCCCGCAGGTCACCTGGGACGTGCTGATCCTCCAGCACGAGCACGGCATCACCGACGCCGTCGAGCTCGTGGACAAGCTCCGCGTCGCCCTCTCCAACTCCATCCGCAACAGCGGCGCCACCGAGGAGCTCCTCGCCTCCCTCCAGCGCGACCTGGAGCTCCTCCCGGAGATCAGCCCCCGCTACAAGCGGCTCAACGCCGAGGAGCCCTACCGGCTCAAGGCCACCTGCATCCGCCAGAAGCTCCTCAACACCCGCGAGCGCCTGGCCCACAACACCCCGCACCAGGAGGGCCGCGACTACCTCGGCACCGCCGACCTGCTCGCCGACCTCCAGCTGATCCAGGACTCGCTGCGCGCCCACCGCGGCGGCCTCATCGCGGACGGCCGGCTGGAGCGCGCCCTGCGCACCCTCGCCGCGTTCGGCCTCCACCTGGCCACCCTGGACGTCCGCGAGCACGCCGACGCCCACCACCACGCCCTCGGCCAGCTCTTCGACCGGCTCGGCGAGGAGTCCTGGCGGTACGCCGACATGCCGCGCGAGTACCGCCGCAAGCTGCTCGCCAAGGAGCTGCGCTCACGCCGCCCGCTCGCGCCCAGCCCAGCCCCGCTCGACGCGGCCGGCCAGAAGACCCTCGGTGTCTTCCACACCGTCCGGGAGGCCCTGGAGCGCTTCGGCCCCGAGGTCGTCGAGTCGTACATCATCTCCATGTGCCAGGGCGCCGACGACGTCTTCGCCGCCGCCGTCCTCGCCCGCGAGGCCGGGCTGATGGACCTGCACGGCGGCTGGGCCAAGATCGGCATCGTGCCGCTGCTGGAGACCACGGACGAGCTCAGGGAAGCCGACCGGATCCTCGACGACATGCTCGCCGACCCCTCCTACCGGCGGCTCGTCGCCCTCCGCGGCGACGTCCAGGAGGTCATGCTCGGCTACTCGGACTCCTCCAAGTTCGGCGGCATCACCACCAGCCAGTGGGAGATCCACCGCGCGCAGCGCCGGCTGCGCGACGTGGCCCACCGGTACGGCGTCCGGCTGCGGCTGTTCCACGGCCGCGGCGGCACCGTCGGCCGCGGTGGCGGCCCCACCCACGACGCGATCCTCGCGCAGCCGTGGGGCACGCTCGACGGTGAGATCAAGGTCACCGAGCAGGGCGAGGTCATCTCCGACAAGTACCTGATCCCGGCCCTCGCCCGGGAGAACCTCGAACTCACCGTCGCCGCCACCCTCCAGGCGTCCGCCCTGCACACCGCGCCCCGCCAGTCCGACGAGGCGCTGGCCCGCTGGGACGCGGCCATGGACACGGTGTCGGACGCGGCGCACGGGGCGTACCGGCGGCTGGTCGAGGATCCCGACCTGCCCGCCTACTTCTTCGCCTCCACCCCGGTGGACCAGCTCGCCGAGCTCCACCTCGGCTCCCGCCCGTCCCGCCGCCCGGACTCCGGCGCCGGCCTCGACGGGCTCCGGGCCATCCCGTGGGTGTTCGGCTGGACCCAGTCCCGGCAGATCGTCCCCGGCTGGTACGGCGTCGGCTCCGGCCTCAAGGCCGCCCGCGAGGCCGGTCTCGACACGGTCCTGGAGGAGATGCACGAGCACTGGCACTTCTTCCGCAACTTCCTCTCCAACGTGGAGATGACGCTGGCGAAGACGGATCTGCGCATCGCGCGGCACTACGTCGACACGCTCGTGCCCGACGAGCTCAAGCACGTCTTCGACACGATCCGGGCGGAGCACGAGCTCACCGTGCAGGAGGTGCTGCGCATCACCGGGGAGAAGGAACTGCTCGACGCGAGCCCGGTGCTGCGGCAGACGTTCCACATCCGGGACGCCTACCTCGACCCGATCTCCTACCTCCAGGTCACGCTGCTGCACCGGCAGCGGGAGGCGGCGGCTCGGGGGGAGGCGCCTGATCCGCTGCTCGCTCGGGCGTTGCTGCTCACCGTGAACGGGGTGGCTGCGGGGTTGCGCAACACGGGCTGAGGCGCACGGCGGCGGGGCGCCTGCGGCGGGCTGGTGCCCCGGCCCCGCCCCTTCGCCGATTCCTGGGGGCCAGCCCCCAGACCCCCTGAAACCGCGCTCCGTGCGGTTGTCCTCAAACGCCGGACGGGCTGATACAGCC
>NZ_JBPQTX010000295.1:0-8893 GCF_051386555.1 Streptomyces sp. URMC 126 | reverse complement strand
CCTCAAACGCCGGACAGGCTGATTCAGCCCGTCCGGCGTTTGAGGACGAGCGGCGAAGCCGCGAAAAGGGGGTCTGGGGCGCAGCCCCGGGAAACGGCGAAGGGGCGGGACCGGGGCACCGCCACCGTTTCAAACCCCCCGTGTCACCCACATAGGTCGTCTCTCCCCGAAACCGGGCACCCCTGGCACCGGCAAACCGAACATGACTACTCTGCGTGTCAGATCGCTCACTCTGTGGAGGCGTGCATGAGTCATGAGCCGGATCTCGCCGACGACTGGGAATACACGCTCCAGGTCCCTTCGGACCCGATGGCACCGTGCATCGCCCGCCGCACCCTCCGCACCATTTTTGAGGAGCACGGGTTCCTCGAACTCGCCGATACGGCCGAGTTGCTGACGTCGGAGCTGGTCACCAACGCCTATCGGTACTCCGACGGGCCCGCGTCCGTGCGGGTGCGGCGGGATGGGAACCGGGTCAGGGTCGCGGTGTGGGACACCAATCCGCGGATGCCGGTGCTGGACGCGGGGCCGGTCGCCGACGAGGCCGAGCAGGGGCGGGGGCTCGGGATCGTCCGGCGGTGTGCCGACAGCTGGGGCGGGTTCGCGTTGCGCGACCAACCCCAGGGGCTCGTCGGGAAGTTGATCTGGTTCGAGCTCGGGGCCCCGGCGGGCTGAGCCGTCAGAGGCGCTCGGGCGTGTGGATGCCCAGCAGCGCCATGCCCTGCCGCAGCGTGCGGGCGGTCAGGTCGACGAGGAACAGGCGGTTCTCCACGACCTCCGGCGCGTTCTCGTCGCTGATCACCTGGCACTGGTCGTAGAACGTCGTCAGCAGCGACGCCAGCTGGTACAGGTAACCGGCCAGCTTGTGCGGCTCGTACGACGCGGCGACCTCCGCCACGACCTCGCCGAACTGGTCCAGGTGCAGACCCAGCGCCCGCTCGGCCGGGGCCAGCGGCAGCTCCGGGTGGGCGGCCGGCGCCACCTCGCCCGCCTTGCGGAGGATCGAGCGGATCCGCGCGTAGGCGTACTGGAGGTAGACGGACGTGTCGCCGTTCAGCGACACCATCTGGTCCAAGTCGAACTTGTAGTCGCGGGAGACCGAGGTGGACAGGTCGGCGTACTTCACGGCGCCGATGCCCACGTGCCGGCCGTTCTCCACGATCTCCCGCTCGCTCAGGCCCACCTTCTCGGCCTTGTCACGCACCACGGCCGTGGCCCGGTCGATCGCCTCGTCCAGCAGGTCCACCAGCCGGACCGTCTCGCCCTCGCGGGTCTTGAACGGCTTGCCGTCCTTGCCCAGCACCGTGCCGAAGCCGAGCATCACGGCCTTGGTGTCGTCGGTCAGCCAGCCCGCCCGGCGCGCCGTCTCGAAGACCATCTTGAAGTGCAGCGACTGGCGGCTGTCCACCACGTACAGCAGGGTGTCGGCCTTCAGGTTGAACACCCGGTCGCGGATCGCCGACAGGTCGGTGGCCGCGTAGCCGAAGCCGCCGTCGGACTTCTGGACGATCAGCGGGACGGGCTTGCCCTCCGGGCCCTTCACGTCGTCGAAGAAGACGCACAGCGCGCCCTCCGAGCGGACCGCCACGCCGGACTCCTCCAGCATGCGGCAGGTCTCCGCGAGCATGTCGTTGTAGCCCGACTCGCCGACGATGTCCTCGTCGCGGATCGCCACGTCCAGCTTGTCGAAGACCGAGTAGAAGTAGATCTTCGACTCGTCGACGAACTTCTGCCAGAGCGCGAGGGTCTCCTCGTCGCCCGCCTGGAGGTCCACCACCCGGCGCCGGGCGCGGGCCTTGAACGCGTCGTCGGAGTCGAAGAGGGCGCGGGACGCCTTGTAGAGCCGGTTGAGGTTCGACATCGCCTCCTCGCCGGAGATCTCGCCCTCGTGGTCCAGCTCGTGCGGGTGCTCGATCAGGTACTGGATGAGCATGCCGAACTGGGTGCCCCAGTCGCCGATGTGGTGACGGCTGACGACCTTCTCGCCGACGAACTCCAGGATCTTGACGACCGAGTTGCCGATCACCGAGTTCCGCAGGTGGCCGACGTGCATCTCCTTGGCCACGTTCGGCTGCGCCCAGTCGATGACCGTGGTGCCCGGGTGCTCCTTGAAGGGCACGCCCAGGCGGTCGTCGGCGTAGCGGGCGGCGAGGGTCCGCAGGATCGCCCCGTCGGTGAGGGTGACGTTGAGGAAGCCGGGGCCCGACACCTCGACGTCCGCGATCAGGTCGTCCGCCGGCAGGTTCCCGACGACCTTGCCGGCCAGCTCGCGCGGGTTCCCCTTGAGCTTCTTCGCCAGCGCCAGCATGCCGTTGGCCTGGAAGTCCGCCCGGTCGCTCCGTCGCAGCAGGGGATCGGCGGCGCCGGCCTCCGGCAGGGCCGCCGAGAGCGCGTCCGCGATGCGCCGGTCGAGCGTGGAAGCGAGGGAGGGAACCAAAGCCATGGGAAGCGGGCCCATTCCGTGTAGGGGGCGTGCGTGCTGAAGGCGACGTGTGGATGGACAGCGGCGCCGTCGCACCGAGTATCCCATGCCGATATCACAGGCCCCGCGCGCTTTTTCCCGCCTCCCCGGGCAACCGGCGGACCCCCGCCGCCGTCTGGGACAATGGTCATGCCAGACCGTAAGGAAGGAAGTGCCGTGGCTCAGGCTCAGAGCACCGAGGCCGACTGGGTCTCCCGTTTCGCCGACGAGGTCATCGCCGAGGGCGAGCGCCGCGCGCCCGGCAAACCGATCGTCGTCGCGTCCGGCCTCAGCCCCTCCGGCCCGATCCACCTGGGCAACCTGCGCGAGGTCATGACCCCGCACCTGGTCGCCGACGAGATCCGCCGCCGCGGCCACCAGGTCCGCCACGTGCTGTCCTGGGACGACTACGACCGCTACCGCAAGGTCCCGGCCGGCGTCCCCGGCATCGACGAGTCCTGGGCCGAGCACATCGGCAAGCCGCTGACCTCGGTCCCGGCCCCCGCCGGCTCGGCGTACCCGAACTGGGCCGAGCACTTCAAGGCCGCCATGGTCGAGTCCCTGGCCGAGCTGGGCGTCGAGTACGACCCGATCAGCCAGACCGAGCAGTACACCTCCGGTGTCTACCGCGAGCAGATCCTGCACGCGATGAAGCACCGCGCCGACATCGACGCGATCCTCGACCAGTACCGGACGAAGGACAAGGCGACCGGCAAGCCGAAGCAGCAGCAGAAGAAGGTCGAGGAGGCCGAGCTGGAGGCCGCCGAGGGCTCCGGCGCGGCCGGCGAGGACGACGGCAGCGGCGGCGGCGCGGGCTACTTCCCGTACAAGCCGTACTGCGGCGCCTGCGAGCGCGACCTCACCACCGTCACCGCGTACGACGACGAGACCACCGAGCTCGCCTACACCTGCGTCTGCGGCCGCTCCGAGACCGTCCTGCTCAGCGAGTTCAACCGCGGCAAGCTGGTCTGGAAGGTCGACTGGCCGATGCGCTGGGCCTACGAGGGCGTGATCTTCGAGCCCTCGGGCGTCGACCACTCCTCGCCCGGCTCGTCCTTCGTCGTCGGCGGCCAGATCGTCCGCAAGGTCTTCGGCGGCGAGCAGCCGATCGGCCCGATGTACGCCTTCGTCGGCATCAGCGGCATGGCCAAGATGTCGTCCTCCAAGGGCGGCGTCCCCACTCCGGGCGACGCGCTGAAGATCATGGAGGCGCCGCTGCTGCGCTGGCTCTACGCCCGCCGCAAGCCCAACCAGTCCTTCAAGATCGCCTTTGACCAGGAGATCCAGCGGCTCTACGACGAGTGGGACAAGCTGGAGGCCAAGGTCGCCGACGGCTCCGTGCTGCCCGCCGACGCCGCCGCGTACAGCCGCGCCGCCCGCACCGCGGCCGGCGAGCTGCCGCGCACCCCGCGCCCGCTGCCGTACCGCACGCTCGCCTCGGTCGTCGACATCACCGCCGGCCACGACGAGCAGACCCTGCGGATCCTCGGCGACCTCGACCCGGAGAACCCGGTCACCTCGCTCGACGAGACCCGGCCCCGGCTGGACCGCGCCGAGTACTGGATCAACACCCAGGTCCCGGCCGACCAGCGGACCATCGTCCGCGAGGAGCCCGACACCGAGACCCTCGCCGCCCTCGACGAGCAGGGCCGCGAGTCGCTGCGGCTGCTCCTCGACGGGCTGGACGACCACTGGTCGCTCGACGGGCTCACCACCCTGGTCTACGGCGTGCCCAAGATCCAGGCGGGCCTGGAGCCGGACGCCAAGCCCACCCCCGAGCTGAAGGTCGCCCAGCGCTCCTTCTTCGCGCTGCTCTACCAGCTGCTCGTCGGCCGGGACACCGGGCCGCGGCTGCCCACCCTGCTCCTCGCCGTGGGCGCGGACCGGGTGCGCAAGCTGCTCGCCGTCTGACGCGCGCGGAAACGGGGGAAGGGCCCGCCTCCCTCTCGGGGAGGCGGGCCCTTCGCCCGTTCTCTCGCTACTTCTTGTTGGCCGCGGCGACCGAGGCCACCGCCTCCTTCGCCGCCGCCTGCGCGTCCTTCGTCAGGTCGGCCGCGTCGGGGGCCTTCGCGCCCTCGTAGCCGGCCCCGCTGTACTTCAGCGCGACGACGACGTTGGCCGTCCGGGTGACCACCGTGACGTTGGAGAAGTCGACGGTCTTCTTGGTCTTGGTGGTCACCGTCGTCGCCCAGTCGCCGATGCCACCGGTCTTGGTGGTCTTGACGTCCTTGGGGTCGTCCTCGGTGGTGGCCTTCTTGACCTGCTGCTCGGCGTAGGCCTGGGCGCGCTTGTCGGCGGAGCCCAGGTTCGGGTCGCCGCTGAGGGCCATGATGTGCAGGTTCACCGACCGGAACTGCTGGTCGTCGGTGTCCTCGCTGTCCAGGCCGTTCCAGAAGCAGCTGCCGGTCAGCAGCTCGCCGTCCTTCTTCTTCGCCTTCGGCACCAGCTTCTCGACCGTCTTGGCCGACAGGGCCTTGCACAGGTCGGGGATCTTGGCGTACTTGCCGGCGCTGACCGTCGGCGTGGCGCTGGGCTTGGCCGGGGCGGAGGCGGAGGGCGTGGCGGAGCTCTTCTTCTCCCCGCCGTCCGAGTCCGAGCAGCCGGCGACGAGCATCACCGGTACTGCGGCGCAGGCGAGGAGTCGGGCGAGTCGCGGGGCTGTGGATCGGTGCATGGGTCCTTCGCTCAATCGGTGCGGGGCCGGACAGGGCTACTGGCACGGTACGCGGCCCGGCCGCGGCGGCGGCCGAAATGGAGGGGTACTCGCCGGGCTAGTTGCTGAAGTGCCCGGCCTCGATCTCACGGGCCAGGCCGTGTGCCTTGCCCTGGAGGTCCTGGCTGCCCGGGACGCGGGTCCGGTCGGTGGGCTGCTGGTGGTAGACGATCGTCACCAGGATGTTGGCGGCGCGGAAGACCACCGTCACGTCCCGGTGCACATCGGCGCCGCCGGCCGTCAGCCGGTCGCTGACGAACGCGTCGTCGCCCACGTCGTCCAGCGTCCGCGAGCCGAGCTCCGGCTCGTCGGCGGCGGGCGGTGTGGCCGTGGTGGCGGGGCGGGAGGCGGCGTCGGTGGTCTTGGGGGCGTTCTTGCCGTCCTTGGCGTCCTTGGCGCCCTTCGCGGTCTTGTCGGGGCTCCGGGTGCCCTTGCCGGACGGCGTGGCCGGTGCCTTCGCGGGGGCCGACGGCGTGGCGTCCGAGGACCCGGACGAGGCGGCGGGGATGTGCGCGGCGTCGGCCAGCTTGTCGTAGAGCTGCCGCGCCCGCTCCTCGTCGCTGACGCCGGCCTGGTACGACACCACCCGCTCGAAGTCGACCGACAGCCGGCGGGTGCCGTCCGGGGTCTCCTGGTTCCACCGGCAGCCGACACGGCGGTCCGCGTCGTAGGTGATGGTGGGCTGCCCCCGGTAGAGCTTCTCGGCGTCCTGGTCGCCGTCCTCGCCGCCGCCGGGGAGCATCCGGCGGAGCGTCTCGCGGCTGACGTAGCCGCAGGGCTCGGGGAGGCCGCGGTACTTGCCCGGTTCGGCCGCGGGGGCCGCGGACTCGCCCGGGCCGGGCTTGGGGTCGTCGTCCCCGCCCCGGCCGCCCGAGCCGCCGCTGCATCCGGTCAGCCCGGCCGCGAGCACGGCGGCGGCCAGCCCGGCCACCGGTGCAGCTACCAGCCGGTGCGCCTTTCGCTGCACTGTCCGTGGCTCCCTTCGCCCGCTCGTCCACGCGCTTCCGGCCCTCGCGGGGGCCGAAAACCGGTTGTCGCGGCTGGGTGGCCGCTGGACACAATGTCTACCGCACGCGCCGCCGCACCGCTGGCCCGCTGTCGTGAATCCACGGATTGATCCGGCTTTTGCGTTATCTACCGTTTATGGGGGAATGAGGAAAACATGCCGTACACCGAGCTGCCCGGCGCCCGGGTGCCCATCCGTATGTGGGCGGACCCGGCCACGGTCGAGGACGGCGCCATGCAGCAGCTGCGGAACGTCGCCACCCTGCCGTGGATCGAGGGCCTGGCCGTGATGCCGGACGTGCACTACGGCAAGGGCGCGACCGTCGGTTCCGTGATCGCCATGCGGGGCGCGGTCTGTCCGGCCGCCGTGGGCGTGGACATCGGCTGCGGCATGTCCGCCGTGAAGACGTCCCTGACGGCGAACGACCTCCCGGGCGACCTCTCCCACCTGCGCTCCCGGATCGAGCGGGCGATCCCGGTGGGCTTCGCGATGCACGACGAGGCGGTGGACCCGCGGCGGCTGCACGGCTTTCCGACGGCGAAGTGGGACGACTTCTGGCGACGGTTCGACGGGATCGCGGAAGCGGTCAAGTTCCGTCAGGACCGGGCGGTGAAGCAGATGGGATCGCTCGGCGGAGGAAACCACTTTGTCGAGGTCTGTCTCGATGAGACCGGTTCCGTCTGGCTGATGCTCCACTCCGGCTCCCGCAACATCGGCAAGGAGCTCGCCGAGTACCACATCGGCGAGGCCCGCAAGCTGCCGCACAACCAGGGGCTGGTCGACCGCGACCTCGCGGTCTTCGTCGCGGACACCCCGCAGATGGCGGCCTACCGGAACGACCTCTTCTGGGCCCAGGAGTACGCGCGGTACAACCGCGAGATCATGATGGGCCTCCTCCAGGACGTCGTCCGCAAGGAGTTCAAGAAGGCCAAGGTCGCCTTCGAGCCGGTCATCTCCTGCCACCACAACTACGTGGCGGAGGAGACCTACGAGGGCATGGACCTGCTCGTCACCCGCAAGGGAGCGATCCGCGCGGGCGGCGGCGAGTACGGCATCATCCCCGGCTCGATGGGCACCGGCTCGTACATCGTGCGCGGCCTGGGCAACGCCGCGTCCTTCAACTCGGCCTCCCACGGCGCCGGCCGCCGGATGAGCCGCAACCAGGCGAAGAAGCGGTTCACCGCCAAGGACCTGGCCGAGCAGACCCGGGGTGTGGAGTGCCGCAAGGACTCCGGCGTGGTGGACGAGATCCCGGCGGCCTACAAGCCGATCGAGCAGGTCATGGACCAGCAGCGGGACCTCGTCGAGGTCGTCGCCAAGCTCAAGCAGATCGTCTGCGTCAAGGGCTGAGGCCGTTCACCGGCCACACGGCGGCCGCCCGCGGATCCGACGGGCGTCCTCGGCCTGCGGCCGGTGGTCGCCGGGCCCCGGTCGCCCGGGAGCCCGCCCGCCCTCCGCGCGTCACGCGTCCTGCGGGTACCAGCGGAGTTCCACCGTGTTGCCGTCCGGGTCGCGGACGTAGAGGGACTCCGCCTGGCCGCGGGCGCCGAAGTTGTTCGAGGGGCCGCTGACGACGTCGAAGGTGCCGGCGTCGATGACCTGCTGCCAGTCGAGGGGCTCGACGACCAGGCAGAAGTGGTCGACGTTGGTCTCCCCGCGGTCGCGCTGGAACAGGTCGATGATCGTGCCGGAGGAGACGCGGACCGACGGGAAGGGGACCTTCCCGGCGCGCCATTCGTCGACGCGGACCGGTTCGAGGCCGAGCGGGCCGGTGTAGAAGGCCAGGGAGCGCTCGACGTCGGTGACGTTGAGGACGAGGTGGTCGAAGCCGGTGACGCGCATGAGAGTCAGTTCTCCTGGGGCTCGCGGTGCACCTTGTAGTTGGACGCCTGGGCGCGGGGACGCAGCACGAGCAGGTCGACGTTCACGTGGTGCGGCCGGGTGACCGCCCAGGTGATCGTCTCCGCCACGTCCTCGGCTGTCAACGGTTCGCTGACGCCGTTGTAGACGGCGTCCGCCTTGCCCTCGTCGCCCCGGTAGCGGTTGAGGGCGAACTCCTCGGTGCGGACCATGCCGGGGGCGATCTCGATGACGCGGACGGGCAGGCCGTTGAGCTCCAGGCGCAGCGTCTCGGCGATGACGTGGGCGCCGTGCTTGGCGGCGACGTACCCGCCGCCGCCCTCGTAGGTGGCGAGGCCGGCGGTGGAGGAGACGATGACGACCGTGCCGGGGGAGTTCTTCCACAGGGGCAGCAGGGCCTGGGTGGTCTGGAGCGTGCCGAGGACGTTGACCTCGTACATGGCGCGCCAGTCGGCGGGGTCGGCGGTGGCCACGGTCTCGGTGCCGATGGCGCCGCCCGCGTTGTTGACCAGGACCTCGACCGGGGCGAAGTCGTCGAGGAAGACGGAGAAGACGGTGACGGCGTCCCGGTCGGTGACGTCGAGTTCGTACGCGACGGCCTGGTGGCCGGCCTCGGTCAGCTCGGCGGCGAGGGCGTCGATGCGGTCCTTGCGGCGGGCGGTGAGGACGACGCGGTAGCCGGCGGCGGCCAGGGCACGGGCCGTGGCGGCGCCGATTCCGCTGCTCGCTCCGGTGATCACGGCGGTGGGGGTGGTCATGGTGCCTCCTCGGGCGGTGGCGTGCGTGAGGGACGGGCGGAGCTGGTGCCGAGGATATGACGGTCGTGGGGTGGTGATCCTGTCTCTTATACACA
>NZ_JBPQTX010000294.1:0-8902 GCF_051386555.1 Streptomyces sp. URMC 126 | reverse complement strand
CCGTCCGGCGTTTGAGGACGAGCGGCGGAGCCGCGAAAAGGGGGTCTGGGGCGCAGCCCCAGGAAACGGCGAAGGGGCGGGACTGGGGCATCCCCCCGGCGAAGCCGAAAGGGCCCGCACCCATTCCGGGTGCGGGCCCTTTGACGTAGGGCGTCAGCCCTGCCAGCTGTGAGCGGCGGTGAAACCGCCGGAGCGCTCCAGGCGACGCCACGACGCCGCGGACCGCCGCGGCCCGGGCACCGGAGCGGAAGACCCCGCGGACGCCCGAGCGAGCAGCACCGCGGTGACAGCGGCCAGCTCCTCCGGCCCGGCCGTCCCCTTCTCGACGCGAACAAGCGTGTCAGTCATGTCTGCTGTGTCCTTCGGTTACTGAGGCGGATTGCCGTGCTTGCGGGACGGCAGATCGGCGTGCTTCGTCGCGAGCATGGCCAGCGACCGGATGAGCACCTGCCGCGTCTCCACCGGATCGATGACGTCGTCCACGAGACCGCGCTCGGCCGCGTAGTACGGATGCATGAGCTCGGCCTTGTACTCCTTGACCATGCGGGCCCGCATGGCGTCCGGGTCGTCGGCCTCGGCGATCTGCTTGCGGAAGATGACGTTGGCCGCGCCCTCGGCGCCCATGACGGCGATCTCGTTGGTGGGCCAGGCGTAGGTGAGGTCGGCGCCGATGGACTGGGAGTCCATGACGATGTAGGCGCCGCCGTAGGCCTTGCGGAGGATCACCGAGATGCGCGGCACGGTGGCGTTGCAGTAGGCGTAGAGCAGCTTGGCGCCGTGCCGGATGATGCCGCCGTGCTCCTGGTCGACACCGGGCAGGAAGCCGGGTACGTCCAGAAGGGTGACGATGGGGATGTTGAAGGCATCGCACATCTGGATGAACCGGGCCGCCTTCTCGGAGGCCTCGATGTCCAGGACGCCGGCCAGCGACTGCGGCTGGTTGGCGACGACGCCGACGACCTGGCCGTCGAGCCGGCCCAGGGCGCAGATGATGTTGGTCGCCCAGCGCTCGTGGACCTCCAGGTACTCGCCGTCGTCGACGATCTCCTCGATGACCTTGCGCATGTCGTAGGGGCGGTTGCCGTCGGCCGGGACGAGGTCCAGCAGGGCCTCGCCGGTGCGGTCGACGGGGTCCTCGCAGACGACCCGCGGCGGGTTCTCGCGGTTGTTCTGCGGCAGGAGGGACAGCAGGTAGCGGACCTCTTCGAGGCAGGTCTCCTCGTCGTCGTACGCGAAGTGGGCCACGCCGGAGGTCTCGGCGTGCACGTCGGCGCCGCCGAGGCCGTTCTGGGTGATCTCCTCGCCGGTCACCGCGCGGACCACGTCCGGGCCGGTGATGAACATCTGCGAGGTCTCGCGGACCATGAACACGAAGTCCGTCAGGGCGGGCGAGTAGGCCGCGCCGCCCGCGCACGGGCCGAGCATCACCGAGATCTGCGGGATGACGCCCGACGCCTTGGTGTTCCGCTGGAAGATGCCGCCGTAGCCGGCGAGGGCGGAGACGCCCTCCTGGATGCGGGCGCCGGCGCCGTCGTTGAGGGACACCAGGGGCGCGCCGGCCGCGATGGCCATGTCCATGATCTTGTGGATCTTGGTGGCGTGGGCCTCGCCCAGCGCGCCGCCGAAGATCCGGAAGTCGTGTGCGTAGACGAACACCGTCCGGCCGTGGACGGTGCCCCAGCCGGTGATCACCCCGTCGGTGTACGGCTTCTTCGCCTCCAGGCCGAAGCCCGTGGCGCGGTGCCGGCGCAGCGGCTCGACCTCGGAGAAAGAGCCCTCGTCCAGCAGCAGATCGATACGCTCGCGGGCCGTCAGCTTCCCCTTGGCCTTCTGTGCCTGGGTAGCCCGGTCGCTCGGACCACGCCGAACCTGCTCGCGGATGGCGTGCAGCTCGGCGACGCGCCCACGGACGTCACTCGCCTCTTCGGGCGCACCTTCGAGATTGCTCATGGATAGACGGTACGCGGGACCCGTGCCGGAACATCATGTCGACTCCGCACAAGGTAGTGCGCGATTTGGTGGGCAAGGAGCACAGAATCGCGCTGCGCCGCTATCAGTTGCCCCTGTTCGTCGGGGCTTCCCACGCTGTGGGTAGTCCACAAAACCACTCGGACACACCGCTGCCCGGCCGGGGGCGGGCCGGGGCCTCAGCCGGTCTCGACCTCGCAGCGGTGCGGCAGGCACCGGGTTCCCGGCCGGATCCGCAGCCGCAGGACGGGTCCGGTGGCGCGTACCTGTACGGACGGGTCGTGGGCCACCACCCGGCGCACCGGCCGCGCCCAGGTGAGGTCGACCGGCCCGCCCGTGCGCGGGGGCTCGGCGAGGTGCAGGGTGGCGTGCCGGCCGTGCCGGCGGAGGAGGACGGCGGCGGGGGCGGAGACGGTGAGGGTGCCCACAGTGCCGGGGCGCCAGAAGGCGGCGGCGGTGAGGGCGGGCGAAGCGAGACGTACGGCCTGCCGGCCGGCGGTGTTGGCGAGGACGGTGAGCCGGCCGCGCTCGGCGGCGCGGGCGGCGACGGCGGCCCGGCTCGCGCCGGGCATCAGCAGGTGGACGAGGCCGGCGCCCTGGGGGTCGGTGCCGTGTGGGTGCCGGAGGGTGAGGTAGCGGCGGGTGAGCGGGAGGGGGGAGCCGCCGGCGTTGACGTCCCGCCAGGCGCCGGTGCGGTGTTGGTCCAGGACGTGCACGGCCGCGCCGCCGGGAAGTACCCAGCCGCCGTGCCCCTCCAGGTGGATCCAGTGGGCCCGGGGCAGGAAGACGTTCCCCGTCCGGCGCTCGCCGTCCACGGTGAGCCGGGGCGGGCCGGCGATCCGCCGGTTGTCGAGCACCGTCTCGACGGGGGTGCCGTCGCGGGCGGTGACGCCCGCGGTGAGGCAGACGACGGCGTCGTCCGCGCACACCCAGACCCGGCGGGCCTCCAGGGTGGAGCCGAGCCCCTTGAGGTGCTGGCCGAGGAGCGCGTACGTGCCGTCCGTGACCCCGCCCACCCAGCGCGCGTCGGGCCGGGGCGCGCCCCAGGAGCCGCCCTCGTTGTCGGCGAGGCGTTTCGTGGAGACCGTGGTGCCGGGGAGGCGGTAGGGGTCGACGGTGGCCCAGAATCCGTCGCCGTACTGGTCCTCGCCGCCGGGGACCCACCAGAGGAGCATCCCGGCGCCGGTGTGCCAGCCGCGCGGGTTCTCGCCGTTGCCGTTCTCGTAGTGGGCGACCCGGTCGGAGGCCATGGCGAGGGCCGCGGTCCAGCCGGGTCGCCGGTGCACGGCCCGGTCCATGGCGGGGAACAGCCGGTGCCCGGGCGGCTCGGGTACGGCGGGTGCGGGACCGGCGAGGACGGCCGCGAGCCGGGCCAGGTCCGCGGTGTCGAACTGGGGGTCGGCGAGGAGCGGGGCGGCCGGGTCGCGGGCGGCCCAGCCCTTGATCAGCCCGTGCCAGCGGGCGCGTTCGGCGGCGGGCGCGCCCTCCGCGAGCAGCGCGATGGACGCGACGAGGGCGTGGCCGCGCTGCCGGTCGCTCTGCGGCGGGCCGTCGTCGGTCAGCCCCCGGCTGACGGCGCGGCCGGAGACGGTGTCCGCCACCAGGCCGTGGTGGATCAGCGGGACGAACGCCCGGTCGACGGCGTCGTGGACGAACCGCCGGCCGGCGTCGGCGACGTCCCAGGCGGAGCCGCGCAGCAGGGCGAGCAGCCGGGCCAGGCCGTCGAGCAGCACCCAGCCGTAGGTGCCGGTGTAGGGGACGGTGGTGTGCTGGAGGAACGAGCCGTCGGCGTACAGCCCGTCACCGTGGTCGACGTGGGCGAGGACCGGGGTGAGGGCGTCGCGGGCGAGGGCGAGCTTGGCCGGGGCCTCCCCCAGGACGCCGCGCAGGGCGACGACGCGGCAGAGGTCGACGCGGTTGGCGCCGGTGCTGGTGCCGGTGTACGGGCCGAGCAGCGCGTCCGGGACGAAGTGGTCGACCGCCGCGAGCGCGTCGGCGCGCCGGCCGGGCCCGGCCTCGGCGTACAGCAGGGTGAGCGTGTCGAGCAGCAGGCGGGGGGTGCCGATCTGCCATTCCCACCAGTTGCCGTACCGCTCGGTGCCCGGGTGGTAGACGGTCCGGTGGAGGTGGTCGAGGCCCGTGAGGACGTCGGCGGCGAGGTCCGCGTCCCCGGTGAGCCCGGTGCCGGGCTGGACGTAGGCCCGGGCCATGACGTGCAGCCGGGCGTGGCTGAGGGTGATGCCGGCGGGCGGGTCGAAGGGGGCGTCGGGCCAGAGCGCCCCCGGGCCGGGCCGCATCCGGGCCCGGTGGGCGCGGGCGGTCTCGCCGGTGCGGCGCAGGACGCCGCGGTACGGCTCGGCGGCCGGGTCGAGGCCGGTGCCGAGGAGGAGGTCGCGCCAGCGCCGGCGGAGCGGGGCGAACGGGTCGCCGGGCGCGGCGGCGCGGGCGGACGGCGCGTCGGCGAGGGCGCCGGCGAGAGCCGTGGCGAGGAAGGCGCGGCGGGTCCAGGGTGGAGGCATGGGGTCCTCACGGTGCGGGAGGGCTGCGCGGGACGGCCCACACCGTGCCAGCCGCGCGGCGGGGTGCGCAATGAGGCGGACGGGACGGCGTCCGTACGGCGTGGGGCTCCTTCCCCGCCGGTTTCCCACCGGCCCCTGCCGGCTCATCGGCCCCGCACGATCCGGCCGGAAACGGCCTCCCCGCGCACCCGGCCGGGCACGGAGAATCCCGCCCGTACATCCCCCCGAATAAGTTGAAGGATGAACTATCCCGCGTTAGCGTGGACACCGGTCGAGCGATCGACCCACCCGCCGCCGGCCCCGCCCGGCCGGCCGCCGACCCGCGAGGAGAACGCCATGGGCCCCTTCACCCGCAAGTCCGCTTCCGACGCCGCCGCGTCCGAGACCCCGGCCGCCCCCAACCCCGCACTGGCCGCCCTCACCGGCGACTGGACCATCGACCCCGCCCACAGCACCATCGGCTTCATGGTGCGCCACGCCATGGTCACCAACGTCCGCGGCTCCTTCCACGAGTACCAGGGCACGCTCCACCTCGACGGGAGCGACCCCGCCCGCTCCACCGCCTCCCTCGACATCACCGTCGCCAGCGTGGACACCGGCATGAAGGACCGCGACGCGCACCTGCTGAAGGAGGACTTCTTCGACGCCGAGCGGTTCCCACTGATGACCTTCCGCTCCACCGCCGCCGAGTCGCTGGGCGGCGACGTCTACCGGCTGACGGGCGACCTCACCATCAAGGACGTCACCCGCCCGGTCACCATCGACCTGGAGTTCAACGGCTCGGCCGTCGACGCCTACGGCACCGAACGCGTCGGCTTCGAGGGCCACGCCGCGATACAGCGCTCCGACTGGGGGCTGTCCTGGAACGCGGCCCTGGAGGCCGGCGGCGTCATGATCAGCGACAAGGTGAAGCTGCTCTTCGACATCTCCGCCGTCCGCGCCACGCCCCGGGACTGAGCCCCCGGCCGGCCGGGCTCACTCCCGCGGTTCGACGCCCGCGCGCCACAGCCCGTACGCGTAGGCGTCGTCGAGCGCCTGCCAGGACGCCGCGATGACGTTCTCGGCGACGCCGACCGTGGACCACTCGCCGTCCTGGTCGCTGGTGGAGACCAGGACGCGGGTGATCGAGCCGGTGCCCAGGCTGCCCTCCAGGATGCGGACCTTGTAGTCGGTCAGCTCCAGCCCGCCGAGCTGCGGGTAGAAAGGTTCGAGGGCCGAACGCAACGCCCGGTCCAGGGCGTTGACCGGACCGTTGCCCTCGGCGGTGGCGACGATCCGCTCGCCCTTGGCCCAGAGCTTCACCGTCGCCTCGTTGGCGTGCGTGCCGTCGGGGCGGTCCTCGGCGATGGCGCGCCAGGACTCGACGCGGTAGTAGCGCAGCGCCCGGCCGGTCACCTCCTGGCGGAGCAGCAGTTCGAAGGAGGCGTCCGCCGCCTCGTACGTGTAGCCCTGCGCCTCCCGCTCCTTGACGCGCTCGACGACCCGGCCGACGAGCTCCCGGTCGCCGCCCAGGTCGATGCCGAGCTCCTTGCCCTTGAGCTCGATCGACGCCCGGCCGGCCATGTCGGAGACGAGCATCCGCATGGTGTTGCCGACCTGTTCGGGGTCGATGTGCTGGTACAGGTCCGGGTCGACCTTGATCGCGGAGGCGTGGAGTCCGGCCTTGTGGGCGAAGGCGGAGACCCCCACGTACGGCTGATGCGTGGACGGCGTCAGGTTGACGACCTCGGCGATGGCGTGCGAGACGCGGGTGGTCTCGGCCAGCTTGCCGGGCGGCAGCACCCGCCGGTCGTACTTCAGCTCCAGGGCCGCGACGACGGGGAAGAGGTTGGCGTTGCCGACGCGTTCGCCGTAGCCGTTGGCCGTGCACTGCACGTGCGTGGCGCCCGCGTCCACGGCGGCCAGGGTGTTGGCCACCGCGCACCCGGTGTCGTCCTGCGCGTGGATACCCAGCCGCGCCCCGGTCGCCGCGAGGACGGTCGCGACGGTCTCGGCCACCTGCGCGGGGAGCATCCCGCCGTTGGTGTCGCAGAGCACCACCACGTCGGCGCCCGCCTCGTGCGCGGCGCGGACCACCTCGGTGGCGTACGCGGGGTCGGCCCGGTGGCCGTCGAAGAAGTGCTCGCAGTCGACGAACACCCGCCGGCCGTGCGCCCGCAGATGGGCGACGGTGTCCCGGACCATCGCCAGGTTCTCGTCCGGCGTGGTGCGCAGGGCCAGTTCGACGTGGCGGTCGTGTGCCTTGGCGACGATGGTGACGACCGGGGCGCCGGACGCGAGGAGCGCGGCGACCTGGGGGTCGTCCTCGGCCCGGACGCCGGGCTTGCGGGTGGCGCCGAACGCGACGAGCCGGGCGTGGCGGAAGGTGATCTCCTCCCGGACGCGCCGGAAGAACTCGGTGTCCCGCGGGTTGGCGCCCGGCCAGCCGCCCTCGATGAAGCCCACGCCGTAGTCGTCCAGGTGCCGGGCGATGGTGAGCTTGTCCGCCACCGTGAGGTTGATGCCCTCGCGCTGCGCGCCGTCGCGGAGCGTGGTGTCGAAGACGTGGAACGCGTCGGACGGGGCCGCCTCGGGGGCGTCCGTGAGGGTGTCCGTCATGCTGCTGAGGCTCCTGTCGGGATCTCGGTCTACCGGAATGACCGGCTCCACCGTCCCTCCATGGTCCCGCGTGCTCCGCTCCGGCTGAAGGTGGGCCGGAAACGAAAAAACCTCTCGCGGGTGCGAGAGGTCTGCGCGCGGGTCGGGGACGAGGGTGGCCGTGCCGTACCGAAGGTGCGTACGGAACGGTCACTGCGGACCGGCGCGCCTGCTGCCCGTAATCATGGCGAGCGAGAACACGGGACGCAGTCTTGCACAGCGGTCCCCGCCGCCGGAGGGCCGTCTCACGATGCGGGCGGCGGGGCCGGATTCCGGATGGGCGTTCGGGGGTCAGGGCGCGGGTACGGCCCCCTTGGCGCCCCCGAGGGCGTCGGGGTCCGCGGCCGCCCCGGCCCGGGGCGCGCCCCCGACGCGCTTGAGGTCGATGTCCCGGGTCTCCCGCATCGTCAGGTACACCACCAGCGACACGGCCGCGCACCCCGCCACGTACCAGGAGAAGCCCGCCTCGATCCCGCTCTTCTTGAACCACAGGGCCACGTACTCGGCCGTGCCGCCGAAGGCCGCGTTGGCGAGGGCGTACGGCAGGGCGACGCCGAGGGAGCGGACGCCGGTGGGGAACAGCTCCGCCTTCACACAGGCGTTGATCGAGGTGTAGCCGGTGACCACGATCAGGGCGAGGAGGGCGAGGCCGAGCGCGGGCCAGAAGGAGCCGGCGTGCTTCAGCAGCGTCATGATCGGCACGGTGAGGAAGGTGGACCCCAGCGCGAAGGTGATCAGCAGCGGCCGGCGGCCGATCCGGTCGGAGAGCGCGCCCGCGAGGGGCTGGAGACAGGCGAAGATCAGCAGCGCGCAGAAGCTGACGAGGGTGGCGGTCTGCTTGGGCAGCCCGGCGGTATTGGAGAGGTACTTGGTGAGGTACGTGGTGTACGTGTAGTACGCGACCGTGCCGCCCATGGTCAGCGCGATGACCAGCAGCGCCTCGCGCTTGTGCCGCAGCAGGGCGCGGACGGTGCCGCGCTCGCCCTGCGGGGTGTCGTCCGCCTCCTGGTACGTCTCCGTCTCCAGCATGTTGCGCCGGAGGTAGAAGATGACGGCCGCGCCCAGCGCGCCGACGACGAACGGGATCCGCCAGCCCCAGTCGTGCAACTGGGCGGAGGTGAGGGTGTGCTGGAGCACGATCAGCAGGCCCAGGCCGAGCAGCTGGCCGGCCGTCATGGACACGTACTGGAAGCTGGACGCGAACCCGCGGCGGCCGGGGGCGGACGCCTCGGTGAGGTACGTGGCACTGGCCGCGTACTCGCCGCCGACCGACAGCCCCTGCAGCAGCCGGGCGACCAGCAGGACGGCGACACCGCCGTACCCCGCCACCCCGTAGGTGGGCGCGGCGGCGATCAGCACCGCCGACGCGGACATCAGCGTCACGGTGAGCGTGAGCGCCGCCTTGCGCCCCTTGCGGTCACCGACCCGGCCGAGCAGCCAGCCACCGACCGGGCGCATGAAGAAGCCGACGGCGAAGATGCCGGCGGTGTTCATGAGTTTGGCGGTGTCGTTGCCTTCGGGGAAGAAGGAGCCCGCGAAGTACGTCGCGAAGCTGGCGTAGACGAACCAGTCGAACCACTCGACCATGTTGCCGGCCGAGCCGATCCAGATCTTCTTCCAGTGCTGTTCCATGGGGGAACGGTGGCGGACCGAGCGGTTTCGGACAAGGGGGTCCGGGAACGAAGTTGATGTTGCCCCGGTCCCGCCCCTTCGCCGTTTCCTGGGGCTGCGCCCCAGACCCCGCTTGTCGCGGCTTCGCCGCTCGTCCTCAAACGCCG
>NZ_JBPQTX010000293.1:0-8910 GCF_051386555.1 Streptomyces sp. URMC 126 | reverse complement strand
GGACACCGCCCCGCCGGGTACGTACCCGGCGACCCCGCCGCAGGGGGCGCCTACGGCACCCTCGCCGCAGGACGCCGCCGCGTCGGAGGCGCGCGCGGGCGCGTCGTTGCCGGAGGCGGGAGGTCCGACGGCTTCGACGCAGGGAAGCGTGCCGCAGGGCGAGCGCTCGGCGGCTTCCGCCCGGAACACCGCGCCGCAGGGGGCGCCCTCGGCGCGCTCGCCGCAGGACTCCGCCGCACAGGAGGCGGGTACGGTCGCGTCGTCCCCGGACGCGGGGCATCCGACGGCTTCGGCGCAGGGGAGCGCGTCGCAGGGAGAACACTCGGCGGCTTCCGTCTCGAACGCCGTTTCGCAGGGGGCGCCCTCGGGGTCCTCGCCGCGGGATGCTGCCGTGTCGGAGGCGCGCGCGGGCGCGTCGTTGCCGGAGGCGGGAGGTCCGATGCCTTCGGCGCAGGGGGCCGCGCCGCAGGGAGCGCACTCGGAGGCTTCGCCGCAGGACGCCGTTCCGTCCGGAGCCCGGGCGGACGCTCCGTCTCAGGGTGCGGTGCCTCGCGCGGAGCGCCCGGCGGCCTTCGCCCAGGACACCGGTCCGTCGTCAGAGCGGCTGGCTCAGCCGGGCGATTCGTCCCGGGAGAGCGCGCCGCGTGATCCCGCCGCTTCGCCCGAGGACGTCGTCCCGTCAAGGGAGCGCACGGCCGCGTCGCAGGGCATCGTGCCACCGGTGGGGCACCCGTCCGCCCCGCCGCAGGACGCCGTGCCTCCCGGCTACGCCGTCCCGTCGTCGGAGCCGGAGCCGGCGCGTCCCGCCTCGCAGCCGTCCTCCGCCGCCCCCGGCCCCAGCCAGGACGCCTCGCGCCCTCCGGCGGCCCTCACGGGGTCCTCGGAGGCTGGTTCTCCGGCCGCCGGGCCGCAGCCGTCCGTCGGTGCGTCCCCGGACGCCGGTGCCCCGGCGGGCGAGCGTTCCTCCGGGCCCGCGCCGGATGCGTACGCCCTGAAGCCGCCCGCCGAGCCGACGCGGCCCGCGGAGGCGGGGGCGCGCGCCCCGGCCCCTGGCGCGGACGGGCGGCCGTCCGCCGCCGCCGGGCTCTCCGTCGCGCCGGAAGCGCACCGGTCCGCCGCCGACGCGGCGTACGCACCCGCGCCGGCCGCGTCGGGCCCGGCGGATGCCGACCCCTCCGTACCCGCGCCCGGTGCGCCCACCCCCGCCGTGGGGCAGGCCGCCGACGACACCGCACCGCTCCCGCTCACCACGGACGGGAGTGCGGACCGGCGGAGCCAGGCCACGAGCGGCCACCCGGCCGTCCTCCCGCCTTCGGCCGCCGGCGACACCGCGCCCGCGCCCGAGGCGGCGGATGCGTACACCCTGGAGCCGCCCGCCGCGTCGGCTCCGGCGGGGCACGGTGTGCAGCCGCCCGTGCCCGGTGCTCCCGCCGAGGCCGCGTCGGCCGCCGCGCACCGGGAGCCGCAGGCCGCCCCCGACGCGCGGCGCGCGTACGGCTCCGCCGCTCCGGCGGGCGGTCCGGTGCCGGCGGCGGGACACGGCGCGCAGCCGCCCGTGCCCAGTGCACCTGTCGAGGCCGCGGCGGACGACGCGCGGCACGCGTACGGCTCCGCCGCCCCGGCGGGCGGTCCGGCGCAGGCGCCCGGCCACGGCGTGCAGTCGCCCGTGCCCGGCGCCCCCGTCGCGCCGCACCCGTACGCGCCCGTGCCCGCGCCCGTCGGGTACGGGTATCCGGCGGCCCCCCTGCCCCCGGCCGGGCACGGCCCCGGCCCCGGGCTGCCGCCGGGCCCCGGTGGGCCCTGGCAGTACGACCCGTGGGCCGCGGCGGGCGGCCGGCGGCCCGAGGAGAAGGCGGACGGGAAGCCGGTCAGCCGCTCCCGCATCGTCACCGGCGCCCTGATCGTGGCCCTGGTGGCCGGTGGCATCGGCGGCGGGATCGGTGCCTGGCTGGAGCGGGACGGCGGCCCGGGCCATCGCGTGACGCTGCCCCAGGCGCCCGCGGACAAGTCCGACCGCGACCCGGGCAGCATCGCGGGCATCGCCGCCCGCGCCCTGCCCGGCGTGGTGACCCTGCACGTACGCGGCAGCGGCGGCCAGGGCACCGGCACGGGCTTCGTCCTCGACACCAAGGGCCACATCCTCACCAACAACCACGTCGTCGAGCCCGCCGGCGGCAGCGGCGAGATACAGGTGACGTTCAACGGCGGGCAGACCGCCAAGGCCACCGTCGTCGGCCGGGACAGCGGTTACGACCTGGCCGTCGTCAAGGTCAAGAACGTCTCCGGCCTCACCCCGCTGCCGCTGGGCAACTCGGACTCGGTGCACGTCGGGGACTCGGTCGTCGCCATCGGCGCCCCCTTCGACCTGGCCGGCACCGTCACCACGGGCATCATCAGCGCCAAGGCCCGTCCGATCACCGCGGGCGGCAAGAAGGGCGACGGCAGCGACGTCAGCTACGTCGACGCCCTCCAGACGGACGCCCCGATCAACCCGGGCAACTCCGGCGGGCCGCTCGTGGACTCCCGGGGCCGGGTCATCGGCATCAACAGCGCCATCCGCTCGGCCGGCGGCTCGTCGGAGTCGGGCGGCCAGGGCGGGAGCATAGGCCTCGGCTTCGCCATCCCGATCAACCAGGCCAAGCGCGTCGCCGAGGAGCTGATCAACACCGGCCGGGCCACCCATCCGGTGATAGGTGTGTCACTCGACATGGAGTACCAGGGCGACGGCGCCCGGGTGAACCCCAAGGGCGGCAGCGGCACCCCCGTGACCCCGAACGGGCCGGCCGACAAAGCCGGCATCGAGCCCGGTGACGTGATCAAAAAGGTCGACGACGTGCCCGTCCACAGTGGTCAGGAGCTCATCGTCAAGATCCGCAGCCATCGGCCGGGCGACCGGCTCGCCCTCACCGTCGAACGCGACGGCAAGGAGCGGACCATCCGGATGACGCTCGGGACGGCCAGTTCGAGCTGACCCTTGGCCCGATGTTGGCCCGGCCGTCTCCCGCACCCCCCTCCGGGCCAGGTACCGTGAGAGGCGGCCTGAACCCCTGGGCCGCCCACGCATCAAGGAGCTGCAGGTGCTCGACATAGGACTTCCCGAGCTGATCGCGCTCGTCGTCCTCGCTCTGCTCATTTTCGGTCCGGACAAGCTGCCGAAGATGATCCAGGACGTGTCGCGCACCCTGCGCAAGCTGCGGCAGTTCTCCGAGAGCGCCAAGGAGGACATCCGCTCCGAGCTGGGTCCCGAGTTCAAGGACTTCGAGTTCGAGGACCTCAACCCCCGGACCTTCGTCCGCAAGCACGTCCTGGACAAGGACGAGCTGGGGCTGAAGGAGATCCGCAACGGCTTCGACTTCCGCTCCGAGATGTCCGAGTTGTCGGGGGTCACCGACGCGGAGCACGGCCGCGATCCGGAGCCGGCGGCCCCGCAGCCCTCCGGCGGTCCGGACCTGCTCAAGAAGAAGGGGCCCGTCCAGCCGGGCGAGCGACCTCCGTTCGACTCCGACGCCACCTGAGCCACGCCTGCGGTGCGCCATTGACGCGGGTGGCTATCCTCCCCTTGTCCGGGTCGACGGCGCTCGCCGGAGCGGCAGGCCGGGCACGACGGGGCAATGAGGAGGCGCCGCGCAGATGGAGACCACCAGCCGGGCAGTGACGGCCGGAGCGCCCGCCAGGGAGGCCCTCCCCGGGGGACCTGACGAGCCGGAGCGGGCACCCGGCGAGCGGCGACCACTCGACGGTTATCTCCAGGCGGCGTTCCCCTGGTACGGGCTGGACGGCACGTTCACCGGCCGGCGCTGGCTGCTGCAGGTCGGCACGGCCGCCGACGGCACGGTGGAGCACGGGGCCACGGGCCACGGCGCGGAGCCCATGCTGCGCTCGGGCCGGCCGGCCCGGCCCGGCCGGACCCCCAAACCGGACCGGTTCGACAAGGCGGGCACCCTCTCCGACGGCCAGCGCTTCGCGGTCGTCGTGACCGTCGCCGGGCGCCCGGTGCGCCGCAGCGCGGACGGCACGGGCGTACTGGAGGCCACCTCGGTCTCCTCGGCGGCCTGGCTCGCCGGCGCCGGCCTCCTCGCCTGCACCTGGCCCGCCCGGATGGAGCGCGCCCTGCGGCAGAACTGGCTGGACCAGCAGACGGCCCTCGCCTGGGAGCTCGCCGATCACCTGGACGAGGCCCCCTGGTCCACACTCTCCCTGCCGGTCGACGGGGTGTCCGCCGATTTCCGCTACCGCGAGTCCGAGTACGGCTGGGTGCTCGCGGGCTCCGCCCCGCACGCCTGCGGCCACGGCGGCGACGGCGCCTCCTGCGGGGCCGGCGGCTGTACGGGCGGGGTGCACATCGGCGCGTACGGGCGCGGGATGAGCGCCTACGGAATGGGCTTCGCGGTCATCGAGGACATCGCCTCGTACGCGGACTGAACGGACGGGACGGGCGGACGGGCCCGCGCCCCGACGCGGCTCCGACGAACCGGAGCCCGGACGGGACCCTGAACCCGGACGGGACCCTGAGCCCCGACAGGACGCCAAGCCCCGAGAGGACCCCGCGCCCCGCCGGAGCGGGCTTCGCCCCCGCCTCAGAACTTGTTGCGCGGCGTGATCCCCAGCGACAGCCCCGACAGCCCCCGCTGCCGCCCCCCGAGCTTGCCCGCGATGGCGCGCAGCGCGCTGCCGGCCGGCGAGTCGGGGTCGGTCAGCACCACGGGCCGGCCCTCGTCGCCGCCCTCGCGCAGCCGGACGTCGATCGGGATCGAGCCCAGCACGGGAACGGTGGCACCGGTGGTGCGGGTGAGGCCGTCGGCGACGAGCTGGCCGCCGCCGGTGCCGAAGACGTCGACCATCTCGTCGCAGTGCGGGCAGGGCAGCCCGGACATGTTCTCCACCACGCCGACGATCTTCTGGTGCGTCTGCACGGCGATGGAACCGGCCCGCTCGGCGACCTCGGCGGCGGCCTGCTGAGGCGTCGTCACCACCAGGATCTCCGCGTTGGGCACCAGCTGGGCGACCGAGATGGCGATGTCGCCGGTGCCCGGCGGCAGGTCGAGCAGCAGGACGTCGAGGTCGCCCCAGTAGACGTCCGCGAGGAACTGCTGGAGCGCGCGGTGCAGCATCGGGCCGCGCCAGACGACCGGCGCGTTGCCGGGCGTGAACATGCCGATGGAGATGACCTTCACGCCGTTCGCCGACGGCGGCATGATCATGTTCTCGACCTGGGTGGGGCGGCCGTCGGCGCCCAGCATGCGCGGCACCGAGTGGCCGTAGATGTCCGCGTCCACGACGCCGACCTTCAGCCCGTCGGCCGCCATCGCCGCCGCCAGGTTGACCGTCACCGAGGACTTGCCGACGCCGCCCTTGCCGGAGGCCACCGCGTAGACCCGGGTCAGCGAACCGGGCTTGGCGAACGGCACCTCGCGCTCGGCGACCCCGCCGCGCAGCGTGGCGGCCAGCTCGCGCCGCTGCTCGTCACCCATCACGTCGAGCTCGACCGTCACCCCGGTGACGCCCGGGACGCCGGCGACCGCCGTGCGCACGTTCTCGGTGATGGTGTCCCGCATGGGGCAGCCGGCGACCGTCAGGTAGACCGCCACCGCGACCGAGCCGTCCGCCGCGATGTCGACGGATTTCACCATGCCCAGTTCGGTGATGGGCCGGTGGATCTCGGGGTCGTTCACCGTCGCGAGCGCGTCGCGCACCGCCTCTTCTGCGGGGACGGTGTCAGGGGTCTCGGTAGCCATGCCCTGATGGTACGGCGGACCCCCGACACCGGGGGAAGCCGTCAGCGGTCGCGTTCCTCACTCTCCTCGGGGAATATCCGGCGCTGTTCGAGCTCCTTGATCAGGTCCTGGAACTCGGAGCGGATCCAGTCCCGCGTCGCCACCTCGCCGAGCCCCATCCGCAGCGCGGCGATCTCCCGCGTCAGGTACTCGGTGTCGGCGATGGACCGCTCGTTCTGCTCCCGGTCTTGCTCCAGGTTGACGCGGTCGCGGTCGTCCTGGCGGTTCTGCGCCAGCAGGATCAGCGGGGCAGCGTAGGAGGCCTGGAGGGAGAGCATCAGGGTCAGGAAGATGAAGGGGTACTGGTCGAACCGCAGATGCCCCGGGGCGGTGGTGTTCCACACCACCCACAGCACGATGACGACCGACATCCAGACGATGAACCGGCCGGTGCCCAGGAAGCGGGCGATCTCCTCCGAGGTCCTGCCGAACGCCTCCGGGTCGTACTCCGGCAGCCAGCGGCGCCGCTTCTGCTGCGGCTGGTCCAGCCGGACGCGCTGGGCGGCCGCCGGGGCGGATCGTTCCTTCGTCCGCTCACGCGGCAGGCCGTGCTCACGGCCCCGGTCAGTTCCCATCCCTCGCCTCCCCCGGTTCGTCCGTCCCGTCGGCCCCGTTGGTCGCGTCTGCCTCGTCGGGCCCCGCCATCGCACTCATACCCAGAGCCCCCTGGTGCAGCTCCGTCTCGCGCCAGTCGTCCGGCAGCAGGTGGTCCAGCACGTCGTCCACGGTGACGGCGCCCAGCAGCGAGCCGCCGGCGTCCACCACCGGTGCCGCGACCATGTTGTACGTCGCCAGATAGCTGGTCACGGCGGGCAGCGGAGTGTCCGGGGGCAGCGGGCGCAGATCGGTGTCGGTGATCGAGCCGACGAGCGTGAACGGCGGGTCGCGCAGCAGCCGCTGGAAGTGCACGGTCCCGAGGTACTTGCCGGTCGGCGTCTCGTCCGGCGGCCGGCAGACGTACACCTGGGCGGCGAGCGCGGGGGAGAGGTCGGGGTTGCGGACCCGGGCGAGGGCGTCCGCGACGGTGGCGTCGGGCCGCAGCACGATCGGCTCGGTCGTCATCAGACCGCCCGCCGTCCGCTCCTCGTACGCCATCAGCCGGCGCACGTCCGCCGCGTCCCCCGGCTGCATCAGGGTGAGCAGCCGCTCCTTGTCCTCCTCGGGCAGCTCCGAGAGCAGGTCGGCGGCGTCGTCGGGGTCCATCGCCTCCAGGACGTCGGCCGCGCGCTCCTCCTTCAGCTTGCCGAGGATCTCGATCTGGTCGTCCTCCGGCAGCTCCTCCAGGACGTCCGCGAGCCGGTCGTCGTCGAGGGCGGCGGCCACCTCGGCGCGCCGTTTGGGGGACAGGTGGTGCAGGACGCTGGCGAGGTCGGCGGGGCGCAGCTGCTCGAAGGTGGCGAGCAGGCTGGCGGCGCCCTGCCCGTGCTCCTCCAGCGAGAAGCCGGTCACCGCCGACCACTCGACGGTCAGCGTCTCCCCCTTGCGGCGCAGCGCGCCGCCCTTGCCGCGCCGGACGAAGACCTTGTCGATCTCCCACTCGCGGCGGGCGTGGAGCTGGGTGATCGACACGTCGAGCACGGTGACCTCGTCCCCGGTGGCCACCAGCCGCACCCGGCGGTCCAGCAGCTCGCCGAGGACCAGGGTCTCGGTCGGACGCTGTTCGAAACGGCGCATGTTGACGACGCCGGTGGTGACGACCTGGCCGGACTCCACGCCCGTCACCCGGGTCATCGGCAGGAAGATGACGCGCCGGCTGACCACCTCGACGACCAGCCCCAGCACGCGCGGCGGGCGGGCGCCGACCCGGAGCATCGCCACCACGTCGCGGACCCGGCCGACCCGGTCGCCGTTCGGGTCGAACACGGCCACCCCGGACAGGTGCGACACGAACACGCGGACGCTCGCCGCCACGCCGCACACCTCCTTCACGGACCGACCCCGGCCGTTGTCCGGTTCAGGCTAACGTGACCGGCCGCGGGCTGCCGCTCCGCGTTACCGGTGGCGGTCCCGGTGCGGGAGGGGCACGAGTACGCTGCCGTATCCAGTGCTGACAGGAGGCAGGAGCAGGTGCGAACCCGGAACGCGGCTCTCGTGGGGGCCCTGTGCGTCGGGCTGTCCACGGGCCTGGTGGCCTGCGGCGGCAAGGAGGACCCCGACGCGGGCACCAACGGCGTGGGCCGGCTCAAGGCCGCGGCGATCCAGGACAAGGCCCGGGAGGCCGCCCGCGCCGCCGACGCCGTCCACCTGTCCGGGAACATCGTCAGCCAGGGCCGTACCTACCGGATCGACGTCCGGCTGACGAAGGACGGCGGTAGCGGCAAGGTCACCTCCGGGGACCTCGCCTTCGAACTGCTGCGGGTGGGCGAGGAACTGTTCGTCAAGGCGGACGCGGCGTTCTGGTCCCGCGGCGGCGCGGGCGCCCGCCCCGGCGGCGGCCCGAACCCCGTGCCCGCGCCGGCCGCGGGCGGGAAGGCGAAGGGAAACACGGGGGGCACGGGGGACAAGGGGGGCAAGGGAGACCTCGCCACGGCGGCACAGAAGCTCAACGGCAAATACGTCAAGGTCCCCTCCGGCGACCCCGCCTACCGCCAACTGCGCGGCTTCACCGACAAGAACACCCTGCTCGACGGCCTCCTCGGCCTGCACGGCAAACTCCTCCGCGGCGACCACGGCACGGTCGGCGGCACCCGCTCCATCCGCCTCACCGCCGGCGACGCCCAGGGCTCCGGCGGCACGCTCGACGTCTCCCTCGACGGAACCCCCTACCCGCTGCGCCTCCGACGGGCGGGCGGGGCGGGGGAGGTTGAGTTCGCCGACTGGGGCAAGCGGGTTTCGCTGCGCGTGCCGGAGAAGAGGCAGACGCTCGATTACGGCGAGCGGCTGCCGGGTGGGGGGTAGCCGGGGGGACGGCTCCGGCCGTCTCCTCCGCGCGGTCTGGCGAGCTTGGGCTCGGCCGGTCTCAGCGCCTCCCCGGGGCCTGTGCGGCGTTAGGTTACGGCCGCCACCCCCTCAGCCCGTCCGGCGTTTGAGGACAGCGCGCGCAGCGCGCTTCAGGGGGTGCGGGGGCTTGCCCCCCCGAGAAACGGTGAAAGGGCGGGGCCGGGGCGAGCACCTCCGCGCGGGCCGGTGACGGCGC
>NZ_JBPQTX010000292.1:0-8925 GCF_051386555.1 Streptomyces sp. URMC 126 | reverse complement strand
TCCGGGCCGGGCCCGGCCCGGAGGCGCCCGGCGACGGCCTGCCGACCACGACGGGGGCGTCCCGCCGGCCGGGGCACAGCGGCCGGCGCGCACCGGCCGGTGAGGAGCCCGGCTGACCGGCCGCCGTGACGGCGTCCGCGGGTGCCACCGGTACGCGGCCGACGCCGTCACCGGCGCACCGGAGAGCGCCCGCCGGCCGCCCGCGCCGCGGGGATCGGCACGCGGTGCCCGCGGCCGGCGCCGCCGGGCCGGACGGCCGGGCCGCGGGTGTCGCCCACCTCACACCGCCGCGTCCCGAATCCGCGCCGGTGTCTCGTCGTGGCCGTCATGACTGCCGGGGGCGTTGTGGCCGACGTGACTGACATGGCCGCCGAGGCCGTTGCCGCCGTCCGCCGGCTTCCGCGCGGCGGGTTCTTCCGGGGCGTCCCAAGCCCGGGTCCCCGTCCCCGTCCCCGTCCCCGTCGAGATCGAGCCGCAGGCGCGGCGCGCGGGCGACACCGGTGACCGTGCCGTTGCCGCTGAGCGGTTCCGTCGGAGGGATCTCGGAGGGGTGTGGACGTCGACCATCTGCCGGAAGGCCGGGCGGAACCGGGCGCCCGCGGGTTCCGCTCCGGCGTTCGCCGTCGTCGGCCGTCAGCGGCGTCCGCGTAGGCGGCCGAGCAGCCTGCGGGCCTGGGCACGCTTACGCGGATCGGCGGCAGCGCGTCGGGCCGACGCGGTGGCCCGCTGTCCCTGCGGGCTGCGGATGAACCGCTGGATACGCGCCATCAACCCGGGCATGGGGTCCTCCTTCGCAGCGTCTGTCCTCCGTCTACCCCGTGGCACTCCGGTGATGTCCGTACGAGGCCCCGGGTATTCGGATGCCGCGCCGGACCGTGGGCGGCGCGCCCCGGCCGCGGTCGCCGCCCGACCGCTCGCGCCTTGCCGGTGACGCGGGGGGCGCCCCTCCCGCCTCCCGGCCGTACCCATGGCGGCGATCGGCGGACGAGAGGATCCCCCGCCCGGGGGTCCGGACGCGGGATCCCGGGCGGGGGCGGACGGCCCGCACGATGGCGGAGTCCGGCGACGCGTACGAGGCGTCCCCGGCCGCCGGGGGAGTGGTGGACGGACGAAGGCGCGCGGGTGTGAAGGAGTGAGCGACATGGCGGAGACGGCCGAGCGTCCCGTCGTCGGGGCGCACGATCTCGGGGAGCGCGGCGGCGTCCTGGCGGGACGACCGGGAGGCGGCCCGGTGCGGTGCGGTGGCCCGCCCGGTGTACGCCTGGCCGCCGCCCGGTGGAGACGCCGCCGACGCGGCCGACTCCGCCCCGGCCGACGTCTCCGTCCACGGCGAGCGGGCGGCGGCCGGAGTGCCGCACGGGACCCGCGCGGCCGTGTCCGGACCGGCTCCGCCGGGTGCGGTGCTCCGCCTCCGGACCGTCCGGGAGGCGGCCGGCCCCGCGTCGGACGCCCTCGCTCACCACCCGGACGCCCTCCGGCACACCCGCCGCTCCCTCATCGCCGTCCGCCCGGACAGCGACGTGGACCTTCGGGCCGCGCCGGTACCGGCCGGGACGCCCCGGACGGACGCCCCGCCGCTCCCACCGGCCGAGGCCGGGGTACGGCCGTACGAGCCGGTGGCGCCGGTCTTCGGGTGGACGGAGCGATGACCGCCCCCCGCCGGCCCGCGAGCACGCCGCGCCCGTGCTCGGCGTCAGGACGAGCCGCCGGCCAGCCGGTGCTCGTACGTCACCGCGGGGAAGTCCCAGCTGTGGTCGAGCACCTTCACACCGAGGACCGACAGCTTGCCGAAGAACGACCCGGTGAGCCGGCCACCGCCGTAGAGCGCCCACTCGCCGTGCGTGTCGTCGACCCCGGTCTGCCCGGCCCGCTTACCGTCCTTGGGCTGCCCGCCTCCGCCGGAGCCCCGCACGGTGGCCTTCAGGTACGGCATGGCGTCGGCCGTGACGCCGATCGAGCCGTAGAGGCCCAGCTCGGCGTGGGCGCCGATGCCGGCCTGCGCGGTGGCCGTACCCGTCACGCGGGTCGCGGTTCCCCGGGTCACCGGCTCGGGGCCGGAGAGGGCGCTCCAGCCGTGGTCGGCGTCATAGCGGGCGCCGATGTTCAGCCGCCCCTCCGTGCGCTGCTCGGCGTCGACCGTGATCTTGCCGTCGGCGGAGACGTCGTAGAAATAGTCGATCTTCGCGTTGAGCACGATCGGCACCGGGCCGACCCACACGGTCTTGTTCACGTCGACCTCGGCGGCCGGTATGCGCAGCGGCTTGCGGCCCGTGTCGTACGCGGCGGAACCCTCGGCGTGCGCCTTGAAGTCATAGGCGTAGTCGTCGCCCATGCCGATCTCGGCCTTGGAGGGCGCGACGGAGTACCAGTGGGCACGCTCGTACGAGAAGAGCAGCTCCGGTCGGATCTCCAGCGAGCCGGACAGGGCCGAGGAGTGGCCCTCGGTCGGCTTGACGCCCGGGGGCATCGGGACGTCCACGTCCAGCCGGATGCCCCCGCCGCCCGCCTGCCCGCCGGACACCCTGCCGCCGGTCGACGAGGGCTTGGCCTTGAGGTCGGCCGCGGTCAACGGCACCCGGAGGTCCACCGTGCCGTCGCCGAGCGCGTCGGTCAGGTCGGCGGGCCGGGTGTCCACCGCGACCCGGCCGCCTGCCTGCGGATGCACGGCAGTGACCTTGACCAACGCCCCCTGAGGGGTCGCGGCGGTCGCCGGGCTCGCGATGACGTCACCGGGGCGCAGCCGGTCCGGGCTTCCCTGGAGGCCGTGGGACGCGCCGCCGGTCAGCACCGCGTGGCCGCCGGC
This sequence comes from Streptomyces sp. URMC 126, assembly GCF_051386555.1. Lineage (NCBI taxonomy): Bacteria > Bacillati > Actinomycetota > Actinomycetes > Kitasatosporales > Streptomycetaceae > Streptomyces > Streptomyces sp. URMC 126. The sequence goes on along the minus strand of NZ_JBPQTX010000292.1, from coordinate 6,122 downwards.
CGCGTCGTAGTCCGTCAGCCGTGCGTCACCCACCGGCACCTGGCCGACCTTGCCGTCGCCGGCCGGTCTGACGACGGACACGGCGTCCTTGTCGGCCGGGCCGTCGCCCACCCGGAGGGCGGGCGGTGTCCGGCCGCCGGAGTCGGCGGCCGCGGGGAGGGCCGACAGCGGGGCCGCCACGCCGGCGACCAGCAGGGGAACGAGGAGAAGACGGGTCGTGCGCTTCATGGGCATCCTTCCGCGGTGATCGTGTCCGAGCCCCTCCCCGGCCGGCCCGTCCACTCGTCGTCGGGCCTCCTCGGTACCCGAGAACTCAAACCCGCCATCGGACCCGGAATCAAGGAGATTCCGTCCATGAGGAGATAGGCAAGGGCTATGGGACGATCCGCCGAGCCGGTTCCCAGCGCCGGCAATCTGTCGCTGCGCCAGCTGGAATACCTCGTCACCGTGGTCCGGGAAGGGCGGCTCACCCGGGCCGCCGAGCGCTTGCACGTGACGGAACCCACGGTTTCGCAGCAACTGCGCACCCTGGAACGGGCCGTCGGAACGCCCCTGTTGGAGCGCCGGCCGGAGGGCGTCCGTCCCACGCGGGCGGGTGCGGCCTTCCTGCCGTACGCGCGGACGGCGCTGTGCTGCGCCGACGAGGCGACCGTCGCGGCACGTGCCGCGGCCGGTGGCCGACGGCGCCCGCTGCGCGTCGGCACGGTGCACCCCGCGCTGCCCAGCGCCCTGCTGCCCGGCCTGCGCCGGTGGGCGCGGGACCGTCCCCGCTCGCCGGTGTCCGTCTGTCCGTACGACAGCCGGGAACGGCTCCAGGCCGCCGTGGCGGCCGGGACGACCGACGTGGGCGCCGGGCCGCGGCCCGTGGACTGGGACGGCCGGGTGCTGACCCTGGCAACGGAGGAGCTGGTCGTCGTCTGCGCCGAGGGCGACGAACTGTACGGCCGTGAAGTCCACTTGGAGGATCTGGCCGGCCGGCGCTGGATCACCCACCGAGACCTCGGCCCCGGCGAGGCGTTCACCGAGGTGCTCGGCACGGCCGGGTTCCAACCGGTCGTCACGGCGGAGGTGCCGCAGGCGGAGGCGGCCGTGGCGCTGGCCCGGGACGGTGTCGGCCTCACCCTCGTTGCCGAGGACGCCCTGTCGCCCGAAGTCCGGAAGGCCGCCGCGCGGCCGGTTCCCCCGCTGGTGCGGAAACTCTCGGTGTACACGGCCGCACGAGCCCCGGACGAGGCACTGGCGTGCGCGACGACGCTGGCCCGGGAGGCACGGGCCGAGGCACGGCGAACCAGCCCCTCCCCCCGTCCGGCGCTCCTCGCTCCTACGACGGACTGACAGCGCGCAGACCTCCGCGCCCGCTGCCCGCCGTCTCGACTTCCGGTGGCGCCAGAGCGGGCGGCAACCGGGCGACGGAAGCCGCCACTTCACGGACTTCCGCCCCGGACGGGGGATCCCGGAGCAGAGCGACGCCTGGGCGATCGCCAAGAGGCCGGCCCGGCGCCGCCGCTCGTAGACGGCCCACGCGCGCCCGGGAGTCGTCGCGGCCCGGGCGGGGGACGACGGAAGCGGCGGACCGGAACACGGCGATCCTCCTCTCGCGCGGACGGGGCCGGGGGAAGCGTCCTCGCCCCGTCCCTCCCGCCGGCGCGGGGCGCGGAAGCCGCCGCGCGTCGCCGTGAAATGATCAGTTGGCCCGGTACCGGGCGAGCCGACGGCGGCAGATGGCGGAAGGTGACGATGTACGCGATATCCCTGGGCGACGACGGTGCCGAACTCGGGCCGCTCGAACCGTGGCAGGCCGACGAGTTCCTGGCCCACATGGACCGGGGGAGGGAGTTCATCGGCCGGCACAACGGACTGCCGGACATCGTCACGGACCTGGAGTCGAGCAGGGCGTTCCTCCGGACGTACGCCGAGCGGGCCGCCGCCGACGAGGGGCGCATCTTCGGGATCCGTACGGACGGCCGGCTCGTCGGCGCCGTCGTCCTCCGGAGGTTCGACGTGCGGCAGGGCGTCGCGGAGGCCGGGTGCTGGCTCGAACCGGCGGCGGTGGGCAGGGGACTGGTGACCCGGGCCGTGCGCAGGATCATCGACTGGGCCGTCGAGGAGCGCGGCATCCACCGCGTGGAGTGGTGGGTCTCGGCCGGGAACGCGCCCAGCATCGCCGTGGCCCGCCGGCTCGGGATGACGCGGGAGGCCGTGCTGCGGGAGAGCTTCGCCTACCGGGGCGAGCGGCACGACGAGGAGATCTGGGCGGTGCTCGCCCCGGAGTGGCGGGCGGCCAGGGAGGCCGCCCGGGCCGGGGACTGACGACGGATCCGCCCCGGGCGGCGCACCGCCGGGGCGCGTGGGTCAGCGCAGGCGGCGGACGCGCAGCACGTGGTCCACGCGGAACCCCGCCTCGCCGTCCGGCCCGGTCGCCTCCGTCCGCAGCGACTCCCGGACCTCGACGTGCCAGTCGGGCGAGGGCAGGCCCAGCGCCGCGAGTATTTCGTCCGCGGTGGGGAGGCGCAGGCCCGCGTGGGCTTCCCGCTTCCAGGACGGGCTCTCGGCGTGCCCCACGAAGAGCAGGACTCCGCCGGGCGCCACCGCCGCCGCGGCGGACCGGAGGATCCGCTCGACCGGCAGTTCCACGGGGGAGTGCAGGAACTGCAGGGAGACGAGGTCGAAGCCGCCCTCGGGGCACGCGGGGAACGTCGCGCCCAGATCGTGCCGCTGCCAGTCGATCCGGTCGGCGACGCCGGCCTCGGCGGCGTGCGCGGCACCCCGCTCCAACGCGGTCGCCGAGACGTCGACGGCGGTGACGCGCCAGCGCCGCCCGGCGAGCCAGATGGCGTCGGCCCCCTCGCCGCACCCCAGGTCCAGGGCGGTGCCCGGCGTGAGCTCCGTCGCCTCCCTGACCAGCAGTGGGTTGGGGCGACCGCTCCACACGCGCTCGCCGCGCCCGTAGAACTCCTCCCAGAACGCCTCGGGAGTCGGCTCCGGCCGGGTGTCCGTCATGGGGGATCCTTCCTCGTCGCCGCGTCGTCCGCGGTGCCGGCGCCTCCGTGACGCCCGCGTGCCGCCATGGTCGGCGCGCGTCGGACGACCGGGCAAACCTTGTTGCGGAAACGGCAAAATCAGCCGGAGTGACGCGGGGTGGGAGCCCGTTCCGTCCCCGCCCCGGTGACCCGCTGTCGGGCCGTCGCGCCGCCTGGTAACTTCTGGGAAGTTGATCATCCGTACGACGTCCGAACGTACGGATGTCAACCGTTTATTCGTCACCCATTCCCCTGGCTCACCGTCGAAGGACCCCCCTTGCTTCGCCGTTTACACCGCCTCACCCGCCACGCGACGGTCTCCGCCGCCGTCCTCGCCCTCCTGCCGGCCGGCCCGGCGCTCGCCGCCGGGGACGCGCCCGGCACTCCGCACCTCGACGCCGTCGAGCGGACCCTGCGCCAGGTGTCCCCCGGCCTGGAGGGCGACGTCTGGCAGCGCACCGAGGGCAACCGGCTCGACTCCTCCTCCGCCGACTCCTCCGACTGGCTGCTGCAGACCCCCGGTTGCTGGGGCGACGCCGGCTGCGCCGAGCGCCCGGGGACCAAGCGGCTGCTCGCCAAGATGACGGAGAACATCTCCCGGGCCCGGCGGACGGTGGACATCTCCACCCTCGCGCCGTTCCCCGACGGCGCCTTCCAGGACGCCATCGCGGCCGGCCTCAAGGCGTCGGTGGCCGCCGGGCACAAGCCCCGGGTCCGCGTCCTCGTCGGCGCCGCGCCCGTCTACCACCTGAACGTCCGCCCCTCGGCCTACCGGGACGACCTCCGGACGCGGCTCGGCTCCGCGGCCGACGCGGTCACGCTCAACGTGGCCTCGATGACCACCTCCAAGACCGCCTTCTCCTGGAACCACTCCAAACTCCTGGTCGTGGACGGCGAGTCGGCGATCACCGGCGGCATCAACAGCTGGAAGAACGACTACGTCGACACCACCCACCCGGTGACCGACGTCGACCTGGCCCTGACCGGTCCCGCCGCCTCCACCGCCGGCCGCTACCTGGACACCCTCTGGGGCTGGACCTGCCGCAACAAGGGCAACGTCGCGAGCGTCTGGTACGCGGCCTCCGACGGCGCGTCCTGCATGGCCGACCTGGAGAAGGAGGCCAACCCGCGGCCCGCCGGACCCACCGGCGACGTCCCGGTGATCGCCGTGGGCGGCCTCGGCGTCGGCATCAAGGACCGGGACGACGCCTCCGCGTACCGGCCCGAGCTGCCGTCGGCCCCCGACACCAAGTGCGTCGTCGGTCTGCACGACAACACCAACGCCGACCGCGACTACGACACGGTCAACCCGGAGGAGAGCGCCCTGCGCGCGCTGGTGGGCAGCGCGGAGAAGCACGTCGAGATCTCCCAGCAGGACTTCAACGCCACCTGCCCGCCCATCGCCAAGTACGACATCCGGCTCTACGACACCCTGGCCAAGAAGATCGCGTCCGGGGTGAAGGTCCGCATCGTCGTCAGCGACCCGGCCAACCGGGGCACGGTCGGCAGCGGCGGCTACTCGCAGATCAAGTCCCTGACGGAGATCAGCGACGTCCTCCGCAACCGGCTGGCCCCGCTCACCGGCGGCCCGGACCGGGCGAAGGACGCCCTGTGCTCCAACATCCAGCTCGCGAGCTTCCGGAGCGCGAAGAGCGCCAGGTGGGCCGACGGGCACGCCTATCCGCTGCACCACAAGCTGGTGTCCGTGGACGGCTCGGCGTTCTACATCGGGTCGAAGAACCTCTACCCGTCGTGGCTCCAGGACTTCGGCTACATCGTCGAGGACCGGGGCGCCGCCGGACAGCTCGACGAGAAGCTGCTGGCGCCCGAGTGGGAGTACGCCCAGGACACGGCGACCGTCGACTACCGGCGCGGGATCTGCTCGCTCTGACCCGCGGACGCTCCGACGTCCCTCCGCCCCCAGGGGCCCCGGCCACACCGCCGGGGCCCCGCGGCGTACGAGCCCCCAACTTCCCTCCCGTGCCCGCCTGTTCGGTCACCGAAAAAGCGAGCGACCCCCTCCCTCACTCGTTCGTGGCGCGATTTCCCGTCGCGCGCGGCGGGGTGCGACCATGCGCTCCTCCCGAACCGATCAGTGAGCACTTTTGGAGTTTCCATGGCACGACTTGGGGGAAGCGCGGCCCGCCGTCGGACGACGGCCACGGCCGTAGTCCTCTCGGCCGGCGCGGTCCTGGCCGTCGCACTCCCGACCGCGACCCATGCCGCCGACGGCCCCACGGGCGTCGGCGCCAAGGGCGCGTTCCTGCTCGACGGCGCCGCCGGAAAGGCGCTGTGGAGCAAGGCCGCCGACGTCCGGCGGCCGATCGCCAGCACCACCAAGATCATGACGGCGGTGGTGGTCCTCGACGGCGGCTCCGCCGACCTCGACAAGCAGGTCACCGTCAAGCAGTCCTACCGCGACTACGTCACCCGCCACGGCGCCAGCACGGCCGACCTGCGCACCGGCGACAAGCTCACCGTGCGTCAGCTCCTCTACGCCCTGATGCTGCCCTCCGGCTGCGACGCCGCCTACGCCCTGGCGGACGTCCTCGGCAGCGGGCCCGACGAGGCCGCGCGGACCAAGTCGTTTGTGGCGAAGATGAACGCCAAGGCGGCGAAGCTCGGACTGCGGAACACCCGTTTCGACTCGTTCGACGGCATCACCGCGGGCGGCGGCTACTCGACCCCCCGCGACCTCGCCACCCTCACCCGGCACGCCCTGCGGAACAGCACGTTCACCACGGTCACCAAGGCGATGAGCACCCAGCAGAAGGCGCTCAACGTCAACCGCCGGTACACCTGGTACAACACCAACAAGCTGCTCGGCTCGTACGAGGGCGTGTTCGGTGTCAAGACCGGCTCCACCCGGGCCTCGGGACCCTGCCTGGTCTTCTCGGCCCGGCGGGACGGCCGGACGGTCGTCGGAGTCGTCCTGGACGACGCGGCGAGCCGCTACCCGGACGCCGCGAAGATGCTGGACTACGCGTACCGCACGCACACCCCGCTGAAGCTGCGGCGGCTCCCCGCGGCGGCACACGAGGACTGACCGCCCCCCTACGCCGAGAAGCGGGGGGGGGGGGGGGGGGGGGGGGGGGGGGGGGG
>NZ_JBPQTX010000291.1:0-8940 GCF_051386555.1 Streptomyces sp. URMC 126 | reverse complement strand
TCCCCGGCCTCAGCCCCGCCCGTCGCCGTCGCGCGGGCCCGCCCCCGCCCGGCGGCGGCCGCGCAGCAGCTCCACGGCGAGCGGCAGCAGCGACAGCGCCACCACGGCCGCGACCAGCGGCAGCAGGTACCGGTCGACATCCGGCACCACGGACCCCAGCGCGTACCCGGCCAGCACCAGTCCGGCGGTCCACAGCAGCCCGCCGGCCACCTGCCACGTCAGAAAGACGCGGGACGGCACCGCCAGCGCGCCGGCCAGCGGATTGAGCACCGTGCGCACCACGGGCACGAACCGGGCCAGCACGACCGCCCGGGCGTGTCCGTACCGGCCGAGCAACTCCTCGGCCCGGGCGGCCCCGTCGAGCAGCCGCCGGTTGCGCGAGCGGGCCAGCAGCGGCCGCCCGCCGCGCCGCCCGATCACATAGCCGCACTGCGCCCCGGCCAGCGCCCCGGCCGCCGCGCACAGCAGCACTTCGGCCAGCTCCAGGCGGGGCCCGGAGTGCGCTCCGGGCCGGCACAGCAGACCGGCGGTGAACAGCAGGGAGTCGCCGGGCAGGAAGAAGCCGACCAGCAGGCCGGTCTCGGCGAACAGGACGACGGCCACCCCGGCCGCCCCGAAGGACGACAGCAGGGAGGAGGCGTCGAGGAGGTCGACGGCGAGGGCGGCGGGCGGGGCGGGCGCGAACGACACGGCTGAGCGGCCTCCGGCGGTCGAGGGCGGTGGCCCGCCCGTCGCGGCGGTACGGGACCGGACGTCTACGCGGCGGTAGACGGTCTACGCGACTGTAGACGATCCGGGGCGGCCGACGGGTGCCTTGAGCGACTCCATACGGGGCCCGGCCGCGTCCGCGCGCGGGGGCGCGCACCACCGGCCGGAGAGCCCTGCGACCCGTACGGGTGACACGGCGCGCGCCCCCGGCGGGAACGGCGTGGGGCCCGCCGGTCACCCGGCGGGCCCCACGTACCGGACGGCGTGTCAGCCGAGCGTGATGTCGTCCGCGAGGACGGCCCCCTGGCCGAACCAGCCGTGCACATAGACCGTCACCCGGCCGGTGGAGTCGGTCGTGAACGGAACGGACAGCCGCGTCCAGTCGCCGGCGGACGCCCAGCGGCTCGCGGTCGCCCCGCCCGAGACGCCGAGGAACGCGTAGTCCCCGCGCACCCAGCCGGTGAGCGTGTACGAGGTGGCGGGGGAGAGGGTCAGGGTCTGCCGGCACTCGCCGGTCGCGCCGCCCGCCGGCGCGGTCCGCAGCGCGTACGAGCCGCCGTGCACCGGGCTCTTGACCACCGAGGCCCCGTCGTCGCACGTCCACGGCCCGGTGCCGCCCGACTCGAAGTCGCCGTTGACCACCCGGCCCGGTGTGCCGCCGCCGGTGACGGTCAGGGCGAAGGACGCGGTGTGGCTCCCGGAGGGCGCGGTGCCGGTCACGGTCACCGGGTAGGCGCCGGGCGCCGCGTCCTTGGCGACCGTGAACGTGAGCCGCGCCGACTCGCCGGCGGTCACCGACGACGGGCTGAACTCGGCCGTGACCCCCTTCGGGAGGCCGCTCGCGGACAGCCGCACGGTCTGCGCCGGCCCGGACACCGCGCGCGTGGCGACGGTGGCCGCGGCGGTGCCGCCCGGCGGGACGGAGGCCGCGCCGGGGGAGACGGCGAGCGAGAAGTCCTGTCCCGTGGATCCGCCGCCGGTGAAGGGCGCGAAGGTGTGGGTGAAGTACCAGGTGTCCTGGACGATGCCCGAGCAGGTGTCGGAGCCCTTGGTGCCGGGGCAGCCGCCGTTGTCGCGCTGGAGGGCCCAGAACGAGAGGGTGTTGATGCCCTTGGCGACGGCCCAGTCGTAGACCTTGACCGCGTCCTGGGTGGTGAAGGTCTCGGCGGGCCCGTAGTCGTCGATGCCCGGCATCTCGGTGACGCCGACCATCGCCCACCGTTGGGCGTCGCTCTTGTCCGGGTAGAGGGACGCGAGTTGGGTGTGCAGGCCCTCGGCGGCGGTGACGGTGTCGGCGGCCATGTCGTGCTGCGCGCCGTCGTAGTAGTCGAACGTCATGATGTTGACGACGTCCACCCGGGCGCCGTTCTCCACGGCGTTGCGCAGCACGGCGAGCCCGCTGTCCGCCAGGCCCCGCGTGGTGGTCGGCAGGGTGTAGGCGATCTGCAGGGGGCGCCCGTTGGCGGCGGCCCAGTCCTGGACCTTTTTGATCGCCTTGTTGCGGCGGTCGATCCCGGCGGCGTTGGTCAGCGAGTTGTCCTCGATGTCGAGGTCGAGCCGGGTGACGTCGTAGGTGGTGATCACCTTCTCGAACGCCTCGGCGATCCGGTCGACATCGGTGCAGCTGTCGGCGAGTTCGGTACCGCCGTTGTCGGCCGCGTACCCGCCGAAGGACGGGATGACGTCCCCGCCCCGGGAGCGGATGGCGGTGATGTCGGCGCCGAAGACCGACGGCGACACCGGCTTGCCGGTGTCCCCGTTCCAGTAGGGGGTGCAGGAGCCCTTGGCCTCGGTCTGGAGGAACGCCAGGGTGAGGTGCTTGGCACCGGACTTCTCGGCGAGCGCGGCCGGGCTGTCGGAGCCGTAGGTCTCGAAGTAGGGCGCGAAGACCCTCGGGGGTAAGGGGGTGGCGGTGGCGGCGGCGGTCGCCGTGCCGGCGCCGCCCAGGGAGAGTCCCGCGCCGGCCAGCGCGGTGGCCAGCGCGGCCACCACGGCGCGGACGGACAGGCGTCGTCTCAACGGATGCTCCCGGTGACTGAGGTGTGCACGAGGTGGGGGCGGTTGCGCGCTGAACATCGTTGGACTGGACCAGAGTTGCGTCAAGGGGCCAGGGGGCGGGAATTCCCGCCGACGCCCCGGGGGATTGTCCGGCCGCGCCGGAAAACCGTCGGCCCCGGCCGGAGGGAGCGGAAAACCGGGCCCGGCCGGCGGGCGCGGGAAAAGGGAAATCCCCCGGTCCGGCACGGATGCCGGACCGGGGGATTTCCCTGGACCGCGGGGCTTCGTCAGCCGTTGAGCGAGCCGTTGCCCGACAGGATCGGCAGGTCGTCGAGGATGTGCGACAGCGGGTCGTTGCCGTCGTTGATCGTCGAGTTGTCCGTGCACTGCTGCTGCTGCTGCGAGCTGAGGACCGGGATGTCCTGGAGACCGACGTTCACCAGGGCGACGATGTTCTGGATGTTGACCCGGCCGAGGCCGATGCAGAGCTTGTTGAGCGAGCCCTGGACCAGGCTCATCTGCGGGCTTTCCTTGCCCCCGGTGTGGGTGTTGCCGTAGCCGGTCTTGGCGCCGTTCCCGTTGACGGCGTCCTGCTCGTCGGCACCGAATGCCATCGCGGGAGTGGCCATGGCACCGATTGCGGAAGCCGTCACCGCGGCCGTGGCGATTGCCTTCTTGAGCACGTCTATGCCTTTCGATCGAAGAGGGGTTTTTCCCGCTGGGAAGCGAACTGAGTAACTGTGACCGTTTTGGGAAGTTCCGGACTTTCACTCGTTCGCCCCATCGCCCCTCGTCGCAGCGCTCAGGCGGTGCCGCCGCCGCTCTCCGGCCCGCTCCCCGGCCCGCTCTCCGGGTGGGCCCGGTCATCGAGGGGGCGCCTGTGGGTGACGCCGTGCGGACGCTGTGCGTCCGGCTGGTAGCGTGCGGTGCGCGGCGGGTCTTCCGGCCGTCGGCCCGCTCGGACGGCGCCCCCACGCGACGCGCCGGGCGGGCCCGCCGTGCGTCGTACCCGGCGTGTGCGCTCTCTCGTGGCCCCTTGTCCGGCGCCGCCTCCGCCCGGGCCCGCGGATGTGACGAGGAGGACACCGCTGATCGTCCGGCGGTCGTATACCCTCGTTCGTGTGAATCTGCTTGTAAAGCGACGCCACGTGGACTTCCTGCGCGTCACGAGCATGTCCTGTCGCCTCTCCGGCTGACCCGCGCCCGCCGCCGCCCGTCCGTTCCGACCGGGCCGGGGCGCTCTTCACGCTGACCCGGCACGCCTTCGCGTGCCGCCCCTCGGCGTTCTTCGCATCGTTTTTCGTACCGCTCGCACTTCGCACCGGGCAACCACCCGTTCCGGTCCCGCGCGCCCCGCTCCGCCCCGCCCGCATCCGGGCGGCGGTGCGGGGTGCGCGGGGACACGGGCGTACCCGGGCCCTCACGCTGTGGACATCTCATGAACGACAAGCTCCCCGTCATCGACCTCTCCGCCGCCTCCGGCACCCCCGAGGACCGCGCCCGCCTCCACGAGGCGCTGCACTCCGCCGCCCGGGACGTCGGCTTCTTCCATCTGACGGGCCACGGCATCACCGACGACGAGACCGCCGCCCTGATGCGCACCCTCCGCGCCTTCTTCGCCCTGCCCGAGGCCGACCGGCTCGCCATCAGCAACCTCAACTCCCCCCACTTCCGCGGCTACACGCGCATCGGCGACGAGCGCACCGGCGGCAGCCGGGACTGGCGCGACCAGCTCGACATCGGCGCCGAGCGCGAGCCGCACGTGCCCGCCGCCGACGAGCCCGGCTACTGGTGGCTGGACGGCCCCAACCAGTGGCCCGCCGCCCTCCCCGAGCTGCGCACCGCCGCCCTGCACTGGATCGACCGCCTCAGCGCGGTCGCCCGGCGGCTGCTGCACGAGCTCCTCGCCTCCATCGGCGCCCCGGCCGACTTCTACGACGAGGCCTTCGCCGACCGCCCCCACCTGCACCTCAAGCTCGTCCGCTACCCCGGCAGCGCCCCCGACGGCTCCGGACAGGGCGTCGGCGCGCACAAGGACTACGGCTTCCTGACCCTGCTCCTCCAGGACGAGGTCGGCGGGCTCCAGGTGGAAGGGCCCGACGGGTCGTTCCTCGACGTCCCCCCGCTGCCCGGCGCCTTCGTCGTCAACCTCGGTGAGCTCCTCGAAGTGGCCACCAACGGCTACCTCAAGGCCACCAACCACCGGGTTGTCAGCCCGCCCGGCGCCCGCGAGCGCTACTCCGTGCCCTTCTTCTACAACCCGCGGCTGGACGCCCGGATCGAGCCCGTGCCCTTCCCGCACGCCCACCGCGCCCCCGGCGTCACTCAGGACGAGACGAACCCGCTGTTCGCCGAGTACGGCCGCAACGAGATCAAGGGCTGGCTGCGGGCACACCCCGGCGTGGCCCGGCGCCACCACCCGGACCTGCTGGCCGCCGCGCCCGTGGGGTGACCTGGATCACTCCATGGTCCCCTCCCGTTCCGCCCTCCGATTTATAAGGTGAGCGGGCGTAATCACCCGGGGTCCTAAGGCCCCGGGCGCTTGGGGGTGGGGATCATGGACGTTTCGAGGACGTTGGGAACGGGGATCGGCTGGCGGCCGGAGATCGCGGACGACATCGCGGCGCTGCCGGGCGTCGACTGGGTCGAGGTGGTGGCCGAGAACCTGTGCCCCGGCCACCTGCCCGAGCCGCTGCGCCGGCTGCGCGCCCGCGGTCTGCCGGTCGTGCCGCACGGCGTCTCGCTCGGGCTCGGCGGCGCCGAGCGGCCCGACCTCGCCCGGCTCGCCGCCCTCGCCGACCTCGCGGAGGCGCTCGGCTCCCCGCTGGTGAGCGAGCACATCGCCTTCGTACGGTCCGGCGGCGGACTCCTGCCGTCCCACCGGCTGGAGGCCGGGCACCTGCTGCCCGTCCCGCGCACCCGCGACGCCCTCGACGTCCTCTGCGCCAACGTGCGCATCGCCCAGGACATGCTCCCCGTACCGCTCGCGCTGGAGAACATCGCCGGCTATCTGACCTGGCCCGACGAGGACTTCACCGAAGGCGCGTTCCTCGCCGAGCTCGTCGAGCGGACCGGCGTACGGCTCCTCGTCGACGTCGCCAACCTGCACACCAACCACGTCAACCGCGGCGAGGACCCGTCCCGCGCGCTCGACGAGCTGCCGGTGGAGGCCGTCGCCTACGTCCACGTGGCCGGCGGGTACGAACACGACGGGGTGTGGCACGACAGCCACGCCCACCCCGTCGGACCGCCCGTCCTCGACGTCCTCGCCGACCTGTGCTCCCGCGTCACCCCGCCGGGCGTCCTGCTGGAACGGGACGACGACTTCCCCTCGGCGGACGGCCTCGCGGCCGAACTCGACGCCGTGCGCGCCGTGACTGCCCGGGCGGGCACCCGTGCCGGCTGACCTCGACGCCGCCCGCCGCCGACTCGCCCGGGCCCAGCACGACTTCCTCTCCGCCCTCGTCGAGGGAACCCCGCCGCCGCCGGGCTTCGACCCGGCCCGGCTGGACCTACAGCGCGACGTTTTGCTGACCAAGCGCCTGCGCGTCGTCGCCAAGGTCGCGCCCGAACTCCCCGCGATCCTCGGCGACCGCTACCGGCCGCTGTTCCTGGCCTACGCCACCGGCCGGCCCCTGGCCCACGGCTACCGCCGGGACGCCCGGGACTTCGCCCGCCACCTGGTCCGCACCTCGGCCGTCACCGGCGAGCGGGCCCGGCGGCTGACGGAGTGGGCGGACGCGCCGGAGACGCCCGGCACCGGCCCCGGACCGCTCCGCCGCCTCGCGGCGGTCCTGTCCGCCCGACGTACGACGCGCCGACCGAAAGGCAGCGACCGATGATCCTTCTGCTGGCGGTCACCGTACTGACCGTCGTCGCCCCCACGGTCTGGCTGCTGCGACTGTGGTACCTGGGCTACGGCGACCTCGTACCCGGGGCCACGCTCGACCGGCTCGACCTCGCCTATCTGACGGGCGGCGCCGGCCGGGTCGCCGACACTGTGATCACCGGGATGCACCAGGACGGGCGCGTCACCGTGGACGGCGGCCGGGTCACGGTCGTCACCCCCGCCGCGCGGGACGCCCTGGAGCGCGCACTGCTCCGGCACTGCGGCGGCGACTGGGCCCGCTCGCTGCGCAAGCTCCGGCGCGCCCTGCGCGAGGACCCCGCCGTGGCGGCGCTGCACCGGTCGCTGGTCGAACGCGGGGTGCTGCTGCGGCCGGACGTCCGGCTCTGGTGGTCCCGGGCGATGTGGCTCCAGCTGCCCGGGCTGCCGCTCACGGCCGTCCTCGCCCTGGGTCTGTTCCAACCGGTCTCGATGGTGGCCCTCATCCTGGTGGCGTTGGGCATCGTCGCGCGCGTCGCGTGCCGGCCGCGGAAGACGCCGATGCCCTTCACCGCGGAGGGGCGCCGGCTGGCGCGGGAGCGGATCCGCGCGGCCTCCTGGAACGAGCCCGACCCGGCCCGCCACCCGGAGGGCGCCGCGGGCGTGGTCGCCGTCGGCGGGACCGCTGCCCTCCCCGACGGCCCGCTGCGCCGCGAGTTCGAACGGGTGGCGGAGCAGCGGCCGGTGCCTTCCCGGTGGCGGAGGAACGGCCGCGGACGGGGAAGTTCCACGGATTCGGGTACCTCTTCGTTCTCGTCTTCGTCCTCGTCGGCGTCCTGCGGCGCGGTGGCCGTCGTCGGCCTCTCCTGCGACAGCGGCACCTCCCGCGACTCCGGCGGCACGGCCGGGCACACCGGCGGTTTCGTCTGCTCGTCCGACTCGTCGTCCGGGTCGAGCTGCTCTTCCGGGTCGAGCTGTTCGTCGGGATCGAGCTGCTCGTCGTCGAGCTGCGGCAGCAGCAGCTGACCCTGAGCGGGGGCCGTCAGGGACGGCGGCCGGCCGCCGCCACCGCCCCGCAGGTCAACGCCGCGAGGACCGCGCCGGCGCCCAGCGGGGCCGGGACCCCGAAGGCGCCGGACAGCAGGGTGACGGCGTACGGCGCGAACATGCCCAGGTAGGCGGCCGTCTGCGTGCCGGCGCCGGACGCGCCCTGGGAGAGCGGCCACCTCGCGGTCCGGGCGGGCGGCTCCGACCCCGGGGTCGCGATCTTCCGTGCGCTTGCCCTGGCGCTCGCCCGCGCCCCCGGGCCGTCGCCCGCCGCCGCGCCGGGCTCTTGACCGGGGGGAGCGGTCACAGGACCCGGTACTCCTCGTCCCGGACGTCCGTGACGAGCATGTGCCCGGGCGCGTGAGTGATCGCGAAGGGCGGGGCGGAGGCGGCCAGGGCGGCCTGCGGGGTGACGCCGCAGGCCCAGAAGACGGGCACGTCGCCCTCGTGCGCCGTGCAGGGGTCGCCGAAGTCGGGCCGCGCCGGGTCGGTGATGCCGAGCTCCGCCGGGTCGCCCACGTGCACGGGCGCGCCGTGCACGGCGGGCATCAGCGCGGTCAGCCGGTGCGCGGTGGCCACCAGGTCCGCCGGGATGGGACGCATGGACACCACGAGCGGCCCGCGCAGCCGCCCGGCCGGCCGGCACTGACGGTTCGTCACGTACATGGCGACGTTGCGGCCCTGCTCGACGTGGCGCAGCGGCACACCCGCCGCGCGCAGGGCGCCCTCGAAGGTGAAGCTGCACCCGATGAGGAACGCGACGAGGTCGTCCCGCCAGACGCCGGTGACGTCGGTGGGTTCGTCCACCGGCCGCCCGTCGTGCCAGACCCGGTACCTGGGCAGGTCCGTCCGCAGGTCGGCACCCGGGGCGAGCGGGGTGGTGAAGCCGCCCGGCTCGGTGACGTCGAGGACCGGGCAGGGCCGCGGATTGCGCTGGGCGAAGAGGAGCACGTCGTACGCCCAGTCGACCGGGACGGCGATCAGGTTCGCCTGCGTATGGCCGTCCGCCCAGCCCGCGGTGGGCTCGGCGAGCCCGGAACGGAACGCGGCCCTGGCCGCGGCGGAGCTGGTGGCGTGCGGGGGTGTGCGCATGGGCACCTCGCCGGTGTGAGGGGGCGGTGTGCTGTCCGACGATAGAGATTGTTCAACAACCGGGCAAGAGGTGGTGAAAAGAAGGGAGTTGGGGTTCCGCCTGCGCGGGGGTCCGCTTCTCCGGAAGTGCCGGCGGTCGGTCAAGAGCTGCGTGGTGACCGGGGCGTCAGGGTGTCGGAGAAGTGAGGGAAGGGGCGGTGAATTACGGCCGTTGTGGGCGGGAGGTGGGGGTGTGCCGGTGGTCTGTGCCGGTGGCCGGTGTTCGGGCG
>NZ_JBPQTX010000290.1:0-8984 GCF_051386555.1 Streptomyces sp. URMC 126 | reverse complement strand
CATCCCTCCCGCCCGCTGACAAGCCGCGCCCCACCCGGCACACTGGCCGCATGGATCTTGGACTCAAGGACCGGGTGTACGTACTGACCGGCGCGACCCGCGGGCTGGGCAACGCCACCGCCCGCCGGCTGGTGGCGGACGGAGCCCGCGTGGTGCTCTCCGGCCGGGACGCGGCGGCGGTGGAGGCCGCCGCCGCGGAACTCGGCCCGGCAGCGGTGGGTGTGGCCGCCGACAACGCGGACCCGGCCACGGCCGGACGGCTGATCGACACCGCCCGCGAACGCTTCGGCCGCTTCGACGGCGTGCTCGTCAGCGTCGGCGGCCCCCCGGCGGGCCGGTTCGCCGACAACGACGACGACCAGTGGCGGGCGGCCTTCGAGTCCGTCTTCCTCGGCGCGGTGCGGCTCGCCAAGACCGCCGCCGGGGAACTGTCCGAGGGCGGCGTGATCGCCTTCGTCCTCTCCTCCTCCGTCCACGAGCCCATCACCGGCCTCACCGTCTCCAACGGCCTCCGGCCGGGCCTGGCCGGCTTCGCCAAGTCCCTCGCGACGGAACTCGGCCCGCGCGGCGTCCGCGTCGTCGGCCTGCTGCCCGGCCGCATCGACACCGACCGGGTCCGCGAACTCGACGCCCTCACCGAGGACCCCGAGGCGACCAGGGCCGCCCGCGCGGAGGCGATCCCGCTGCGCCGCTACGGCACCCCGGAGGAGTTCGGCACGGTGGCGGCCTTCGTGCTGTCCCCCGCCGCCTCCTACCTCACGGGCGTCATGATCCCGGTCGACGGCGGAGCCCGGCACGGCTTCTGACCCGACACCGACCACAGGGCACGCGGGGCGCGGCGCCGGACGGACGTGTCCCCACCGCGCGTCGAGCCACCGGCAGGCCCTCCCGTCCCGGTCCACGACCGCTTCGGACCGGAGCCGGACGCGGACGGGTCCGCTCCCGCAGGCCCCGGCGGCCCCGCCGCGCACGGCAGGCGTCGGCCCCCGCGCGGCTAGGCACCCCATGCCCCGGAGTGGGCCCGACTCCCGGTCGCGTTCCGGCAAACTGCCCCGGCGAAGGACCCGGCTCCACGGGCGGCTCAGCAAGCGGCCTCACGGCGTCGGGCCCTCTCGGCGCGGGACCGAAACGACCCGCCGGCGCGTACCCGCAGCGTGCAGTGAGGCATCGGCAGGCCTTCCCTTCCCGGTCGACGACCGGCTCGGACCCGAGCCGGACGCGGGCGGGCCCGCTCTCCGGGCGACGGGCCCGTCTCCCCCGCCCGCGCCGGCCGCCTTCCTCGGGCCCCAACTCCCGTCCGCGTTCCGGCGAACCGTCCCGGCGAAGGCCCCGGCGACTTCACGGGCGGCTCAGCAGGCGGCTTCGCGGCGTCGGGCCCTCTCGGCGCGGGACCGAAACGACCCGCCGGCGCGTACCCGCAGCGTGCAGTGAGGCATCGGCAGGCCTTCCCTTCCCGGTCGACGACCGGCTCGGACCCGAGCCAGAGGCGGGCGGGCCCGCTCTCCGGGCGACGGGCCCGTCTCCCCCGCCCGCGCCGGCCGCCTTCCTCGGGCCCCAACTCCCGTCCGCGTTCCGGCGAACCGTCCCGGCGAAGGGCCCGGCGACTTCACGGGCGGCTCAGCAGGCGGCCTCACCGCATCGGGCCCTCCCGCCGCGGAACCCGAAACGGCCCGGCGCGCGTATCCCCACCGTGCGGCGAAGCATCGGCAGGCATTCCCTTGCCGGTCGACGACCGGTTCGGACCCGAGCCAGACTCGGATGTCGGGCGGGGCCCCCTGCGGGCCCGGCAGTCCCGCCATGCGCAGCAGGCCTCGGACCCTCGCGGCGCCCCGGGTCGCGGGGGCCCGACTCCCGGCCGCGTTCCGGCGAACCGTCCCGGCGAAGGACCCGGCGAGTTCACCGGCGGCTTCGCGGCGTCGGGCCCTCCCGGCGCGGAACCCGAATCGGCCCGGCGGCTCGTACCCCGGCCGCGCCGGGGGCGGCTCGCTGGCTAGCCCACCCGCTCCGCGCGGTGCCGTACCGCGCGGAGTCGGACCTTCGCGCGCAGCCGGGGCAGGCCCGTTGACGTCCGGGCGTGGTGGAGGGCCTCGGCGTCCAGGCGGCGCAGGGCCGTCGCCGGGGCCGCGTGGGGTGCGAGGGTCAGGGTGATCCGGGCCTCCGGGTGGCCCCGGCGGCGGGTGAGGACGACGTGGGCGCGGTCGACGCCGGCCAGTGCCGCCGCCTCCGCGGTGAGCGCCTCCTCCAGCGCCCGGCCGCGCAGCCGGGCCACCTCTCCGTCACCGCAGTCGATCACGATCTCGCGCAGCCGGCGCCGGCGCAGTTGGGCGAGCAGCCACCACAGGGCGAGCAGCACCAGGACGGCGAGGACGCCGAGCACCACGGCCCACCACCAGTCGCGGTCCCGCCACCGGCGCCGGTCGGCGTCGGTGAGCAGGACGTCGTCCGGGCCGGTGAACGGCCAGCCGGACGGCGGCGAGAAGTCCCAGTGCAGGGGCAGGTTCAGGGCGCCGACGAGCACGGCGGCCCCGAGGGCCGCGAGCACGATCCCGGTCAGGGCCAGCAGCACCCGGTTGACGGTCCTCAACACCGTACGCTCACCGCCTCGCCGGACGGCGTACCCGGACCGAGAGGACGGGACGCCGGGCGAGGCCCAACTCCCGTACCCCGTCGGCCAGGACGCCGTCCACGTCGGTACGGACCTCGTCCAGGTCCCGGAAGTGCGCCTGGGCCCGGGCCCGGACGGCGAGCCGGCCGACCTCGACGCGGACGGACTGCACCCCCGGCACCTCCATCACCCGGTCCCGGAGCACCAGCGCCGCCGCCCTGCGGTCGAGGCCGGCACGGAGGTCGGGGGTCTCGCGGCGCATCGGCAGCACACCGCGCCGGCCGGGCGTGACCGCCAGGACGACCAGCCAGACGCCGACCAGGACGGCGAGCGCGGCGCCCGTCACGATCCAGCCGTTGTCGAGGTGCCGGTGCGCCAGTTCGCGGGCGAGCCGGCGGCGCCAGCCCATCGCCCGGTGGCCCGTGCGGACGGCGGCCACGTCGTAGAGGAGGAGTCCCGCGAGGGCCAGCACGGCGAGGGCGACGAGCGCGGCGGGCAGGCGGCGGGCGGACCAGAACCGTCCGGCGCGCCCGACGTCGAGCCGCTCCGTCCCCTCGGGAGGCTCGGGGGGCTCGGGAGGCTCCGGGGGCTCGGGGGGCTCCGCCGGGGCCGGCCCCGGTCCGGGGGTCGCGGGACCGCTCATCGGACCCGCTCCACCGCGCCGCGCTCCATGTGCGGCGAATGCAGCCGCTCCACCGTGACCACGACCTCCGGCACCTCCATGCCCGCCAACGTCCGTACCCGCTCGACGATCCGCCGCCGGACCGCGCGGCACCGCGCCCCGAGGTCCGCCGGGTAGCCGAGCTCGACCGAGACGCGGACCCGCGCCGTCTCCTCGTGGACGGTCACGGACGCGTACGGGGGCGTACGCCGGCCGCCCGCACCCGCATCGGCATCCCCGCCGGCCCCATCGGCCCCTTCCGGCTCCTCGTCGAGCGCCTCGCGCGCCGCCTGCGAGGCGATCTTCGCGACGACGCGGTCGGCGATCCGGGTCGCTCCGCGTGCGGCCGGTTCCACGGCCCGCCCTCCCGGCACCGCCTACCTCCGCCGGCCGTCGTGCTCACGGTCGCGCTCACGCGGCCGGAAGAAGTCGCCGGGCTCCAGGTCCCCTTCCAGGAACCGGCCCACGACGAAACCGACGGCGCCCAGCGCCGCCACCAGCAGGAAGGCACCGAACCCGCCGAAGTACCCGGCGAATCCCAGCGCCATGCCGACGATCAAGCCGACCACGGCCATGCTCATCGTGCGCTCCTCAACGAGTCGGACGGGCGGGCCGGCCCGGGGAGGGCCGGCCGGTGTGCCTCACTGGATCCTGGGCGCCGCCGGCTCCTCGTCCTCCTCGTCCGGCAGCTTCACGTCGCTCACCGCGATGTTCACCTCGACGACCTCCAGGCCGGTCATCCGCTCCACCGCCGAGATCACGTTCTCGCGCACGGCGCGGGCCACGTCGGCGATGGCGACGCCGTAGTCGACGACGATCTCCAGGTCGAGGGCGGTCTGCACCTCGCCGACCTCGGCCTTCACACCCCGGGTGACGGACTTGCCGCCACCGGGCACCCGGTCACGGACCGCGCCGAAGGTCCGGGCGAGCCCGCCGCCCATGGCGTGGACGCCGAGCACGTCGCGGGCCGCCATGCCGGCGATCTTCTCGACGACGCCGTCGGCGATGGTGGTACGGCCCCGGTCGCCGGGGGCCACGAACTCCTTGGCGCCGCCCTCGCGGCCTTCCTGGCCCGGGCCGTCGGCCCGGCCGCGTCCTGCGGTGTCGGTCATGGTCGTTCGCCTCGCTTCCGAAGGAAATGTTCCGAGGGACGAGAAAGGGAGGGAAAGCGTCACCGATCCTGTTGCCACCATAGGCCCTGCTGAGAGGAGTTTCGCGGCGTGCGCGGCATCCCGGGCGTCCGCCCGGCGTCCCGCGCCGTCCGGCGCGCCGCCCGGCGCGGAATACGGCAGTCTGGTGCCCTCCGGGGACGGACGACGGCAGTGGGACGACAGGGATGACCGTGGAGACACAGACCGGGCAGGACCGGCCGGGTGACCGCGACGGCGACGGCGACGGCGACAGCGGTGACGACGCGCTCGTCCGGGCCGTCCGCCGGCAGCTCGGGATCGGCGTGCTGCTGCCCCTGGGAGATCCGGCCGACGGCGCCTGGATCACCGAGCAGGCGGTGGCCGGAGTGCTGCGCCGGGCGGCCCGGGGGGTGGCGGGCGTCCGGCTCGGGACGCTCCGCGTCACGGCGGCGGAGGCCGGGGCCGTTCGGCCGTCCGGGTTCCCCGTGCCGCCGGGCGCGCTGCCGCCGGGCCCGCTGCGGTGCGCGGCGGACCTGGCCGCGGCGCTCACCCCCGGAGCGCTCCCCCACGAGTTCGCGCACGACGTCCCGCACGAGCCGCTGTACGAGACGGCGGACCGGCTGCGCGCCGCGCTGTGGGCGGTGTCCGAGGAACGGCTGGGGCTGGAGTGGGCGGCGATCGATCTGAGGGTGACGGACGTGCTGCCCGGCCTGCCGCCGGAGGAGTCGGGAGCGCCCGGGGAAGCCGAGCCGGCTTCCGGCCGCCCCGCGCCGTCGGACCCCGTACGGGCCCCCGCGCCGTCGGACCCCGTACGGGCCGCCGCCCTCGCCGTCCCCGGGGTGGCCCGCGAGCACGCGGTGCTCGCGGGCGGCCGCGACCCCGCCGCCCGAGTGCAGTTCGCCGTCGCCGGCGGCCACCGGGCGTCCGACGTGGCACGGGCGGTGCGGGAGGCGGTGGGGCCGGCGCCGGTCGCCGTCGTCGTCACGGCCGTCGACCCCACCGGGGTGGACGCCGCGAGCCACCGGTCGCACCGACGGAAGGTGCCCCCGGCGGCGGTACGGCCCGGGACGCCGCCCGGCTGACATCCCGCGGGCCGAATGCGCGGGGACGAAGCACCGCCGTGCGTACGCGGGCCGACGCCGCCCGGGACCGGGCGGGGTTCGGGCGCGGGGCCGAGGGCCTACAGGGACGGTGCCCCGGTCTCGCCCCATCCCTTGCGGGGGCCGCACCCCCGAAACCGCGCTCCGCCCGGTGGTCCTCACCCGCCGGACCGGCCGGCTCAGGGCCTACTCCCCCAGCCCCGCCAGGTCCCGCAGCCGCCGCGCCTGAGCGGCCCGCTCGGCGGCGCGCTGCTCGTCGTACGTACGGCCGGCGGCGTCCCGGAGCAGCGCCTTCGTCTCGACGACCGCGTCGCGCGGGGCCGCCAGCAGGGCCGCGGCCAGGTCGGCCACCGCCGCGTCGAGCTCGGCGGCCGGGACCACGAGGTTGGCCAGACCGGTGCGCTCGGCTTCCTCGGCGTGGACGAAGCGGCCCGTGGCGCAGATCTCCAGCGCGCGGGCGTAGCCGACGAGCTGGACGAGCGGCCGGGTGCCGGTGAGGTCGGGGACCAGGCCCAGGCTGGTCTCGCGCATGGCGAACTGGACGTCGTCCGCGCACACGCGCAGGTCGCACGCGAGGGCGAGCTGGAAGCCCGCGCCGATGGCGTGCCCCTGGACGGCGGCTATGGAGACGACGTCGTTCCGCCGCCACCAGCTGAACGCCTCCTGATAGCGGGCGATCTCCGCGTCCAGGTCGGCGTCGGAGCCGCGCGCCAGGTCGAGGAACGACGGCTCGCCGTCGAAGCCCTCGGGGGTGAAGGCCTGCCGGTCGAGGCCCGCGGAGAAGGACTTGCCCTCGCCCCGGAGCACCACGACCCGCACACTGCCCGGAAGCAGCCGCCCGGCCTCGGTGAGGGCCCGCCACAGGGCGGGCGACTGGGCGTTGCGCTTGGCGGGATTGGTCAGGGTGACGGTGGCCACCGCGTCGTCCACGGTGAGCCGAACGCCGTCCTGGTCGAGCAGGGCCTGCGGGGCGGTCATGGGAGCCTCCGGTATCGGCATGCAGTCGCTGATAAGTGACTGCACAGTAACCACCCGGCCGGTCGAACGGCCGACCGGGTGGCACTGCCCATGCTTTCGGTGCCCGACAGGTGCGCGGTGTCAGGCCGAGGCGGCCTTCTTGCCACGCGTCGCACCGCCGCGACCCCGCAGGATCACGCCGGATTCGCTGAGCATCCGGTGGACGAAGCCATAGGAGCGGCCGGTCTCTTCGGCCAGCGCCCTGATGCTCGCACCGGAGTCGTACTTCTTCTTCAGGTCTGCCGCGAGCTTTTCGCGCGCGGCGCCGGTCACCCGGCTGCCCTTCTTCAGAGTCTCGGCCACCCGTGCCTCCTCATGGGAGATGCGCCTCTTGTCTCTCATGATCACCCCTTGCCGGGATCCTGGCCACCCATTCGGCAAGGTCGATGACAGAAGGTTTCCGCGATCCGAGCCGTGGAAGCCGCTCGGAACAGGCGATTCCGGCTTCTCCGGCCCGTACGCCCGTCCGGGTGGCGGGCGAAAGCGGCAGGTCAGGGCGGGGCTGGGGAGTGCGGGGGCGAAAGGCACCGGGTGCCGCTTCCGGTGCGTGCGCCGGAGCGTTCCTCCGCCCCGGGGGATGAGCCGCCCTCACTCAGATGAAGGATCACGCATCGGCCGAATGATCGGTACGGCACTGATCGACAGGGCGCGGCCGGACGCCGGGGCGGCTCCGCGCGGGCGGGTGCCCCGGCTCAGGCGAGGGCCACCAGATCGGCGTAGTCCGGGCCCCACAGGTCCTCGACGCCGTCGGGCAGCAGGATGATGCGCTCCGGTTCGAGCGCGTCGACGGCTCCCTCGTCGTGGGTCACCAGGACCACGGCGCCCTTGTAGGTGCGCAGCGCGCCGAGGATCTCCTCGCGGCTGGCGGGGTCGAGGTTGTTGGTGGGCTCGTCCAGGAGGAGGACGTTGGCGGAGGAGACGACCAGGGTGGCCAGGGCCAGCCGGGTCTTCTCGCCGCCGGAGAGGACGCCGGCGGGCTTGTCGACGTCGTCGCCGGAGAACAGGAAGGAGCCGAGCACCTTGCGCACCTCGACGAGGTCGAGGTCGGGGGCGGAGGAGCGCATGTTCTCCAGGACCGTGCGGTCCGGGTCCAGCGTCTCGTGCTCCTGGGCGTAGTAGCCGAGCTTGAGGCCGTGGCCCGGGGTGACCTGTCCGGTGTCGGGCTTCTCGGTGCCCGCGAGCAGGCGCAGCAGCGTGGTCTTGCCGGCGCCGTTGAGGCCGAGGATGACGACGCGGGAGCCGCGGTCGATGGCCAGGTCGACGTCGGTGAAGATCTCCAGCGAGCCGTAGGACTTGGACAGGCCCTCCGCCATCAGCGGGGTCTTGCCGCACGGCGCCGGGTCGGGGAAGCGCAGCTTGGCGACCTTGTCGGAGACGCGCTCGGCCTCCAGGCCGGCGAGCAGCTTCTCGGCGCGGCGGGCCATGTTCTGCGCGGCGACGGTCTTGGTGGCCTTGGCGCGCATCTTGTCGGCCTGCGAGTTGAGGGCGGCGGCCTTCTTCTCGGCGTTCTGCCGCTCGCGCTTGCGGCGCTTCTCGTCGGCCTCGCGCTGCTGCTGGTAGAGCTTCCAGCCCATGTTGTAGACGTCGATCTGGGAGCGGTTGGCGTCCAGGTAGAAGACCTTGTTGACGACCGTCTCGACGAGGTCGACGTCGTGGGAGATCACCACGAAGCCGCCGCGGTAGGTCTTGAGGTAGTCGCGCAGCCAGGCGATGGAGTCGGCGTCGAGGTGGTTGGTCGGCTCGTCCAGGAGCAGGGTGTCGGCGTCCGAGAAGAGGATCCGGGCGAGCTCGACGCGGCGGCGCTGGCCGCCGGAGAGGGTGTGCAGCGGCTGGCCGAGGATGCGGTCCGGCAGGCCGAGGCTGGCGGCGATGGTCGCGGCCTCGGCCTCGGCGGCGTACCCGCCCTTGGTCAGGAACTCCGTCTCCAGGCGCTCGTACTTCTTCATGGCCTTCTCGCGGGTCGCGCCCTTGCCGTTGGCCATGCGGTCCTCGTTCTCGCGCATCTTGCGGAGGACGGAGTCCAGGCCGCGCGCGGAGAGGATGCGGTCCCGGGCCAGGTCGTCGAGGTCGCCGGTGCGCGGGTCCTGCGGCAGATAGCCGACCTCGCCGGAGCGGCTGATGGTGCCGGCGGCGGGGATGCCCTCGCCGGCCAGGCACTTGGTGAGCGTCGTCTTGCCCGCGCCGTTGCGGCCCACCAGGCCGATGCGGTCGCCCTTGGCGATACGGAAGCTGGCGGACTCGATGAGGACGCGTGCGCCGGCGCGCAGCTCGATGCCGGAGGCGGTGATCACGGAACTACTCCTGGGCGGGTGGGACGGCGGTCGAGGGGGACACCTCCCGGTGCCGCGCGGGCCGGGGAGGGGGCGAACACTGCCGCGCGGGCGGCGGCGCCGTCTAATGCACGAGGAGAGAAGCCATGGGGAAGATTCTAACGGGGGCGGGCAAGCGGATTTCCCGGCCGGGCGGCGGGG
>NZ_JBPQTX010000289.1:0-9007 GCF_051386555.1 Streptomyces sp. URMC 126 | reverse complement strand
CTCCGCCCCCACCGCGCAACGCGGGGCCGCGCTCCACCCGGGCGGTGGCCGTCGCGCC
Source organism: Streptomyces sp. URMC 126 (assembly GCF_051386555.1). Classification (NCBI taxonomy): domain Bacteria; kingdom Bacillati; phylum Actinomycetota; class Actinomycetes; order Kitasatosporales; family Streptomycetaceae; genus Streptomyces; species Streptomyces sp. URMC 126. Next base: position 8,949 of record NZ_JBPQTX010000289.1, on the reverse strand, counting down.
GCGCCGGACGGCCGGGCACGGACGCGCGGCACGCGGAGTGCCGCCACCGGTCCGGGCGTCGGACACGGCCGGGAGCCGGCGGGACGGCCGTGGGGCCGCCCCGCAGTCGCCGCCCCGCCCGCCCCGCAGTCCCCGCAGCCCCGCCGCACGTGCGACCGCGCTCACGCGGCCGCCGCCGCGAATCGTTCCGGCGCGAACGGTCGCGGATCGACCGGGGGTCGGTCACCCGTCAGCAGGGCGGTGATCAACGCGCCGGTGGCGGGGGCGAGTCCGATGCCCGCGCCTTCGTGGCCGCAGGCGTGCCACAAGCCCCGCACTCGCGGGTCGGGGCCGATCGCCGGGAGGTGGTCGGGCAAGTACGGGCGGAACCCGGCGTACGTCCGCAGTACGCGCACCCCCACGAGCACCGGGAACAGCGCGGCGGCCCCCGCCGCGAGGCGCCGCAGCGCCTCCGTGGACAGGGTGCGGTCGAAGCCGACGCGTTCCCGGCTGGCTCCGACGAGCACCGGCCCGGCCGGGGTTCCCTCGACCACCGCCGAGGTCTGGAGCGCGGCCGAGCCGCTGGCCACGTCGGCGACGTAGTCCGCCGCGTACACCTTGTGCCGGACGACGCGCGGCAGCGGTTCGGTGACGAGCACGAAGCCGCGGCGCGGCAGGACGGGCAGGTGCGCGCCGGCGAGCCGGGCGACCTCGCCGCCCCAGGTGCCCGCAGCGTTCACCACGTACCGGGAGTGGACGTCGCCGGCGGGTGTCCGGACGCCGCGTATCTCGCCGCGCGGGCCGGGGAGGACGGCGGTCACCCGCTCTCCGGTCCGGACGCGCACCCGCGCGCCCGCGGCGCGCAGCAGGTGGGCGGCGGCGAGGGCGGGCTGGACCTGGGCGTCCTGCGGGTAGAGGACGCCGCCCGCGAGGCCGGAGGCGAGGTGGGGTTCCAGGTCGCGCAGCCCGTCCGCCGGTACCTCGACGGCGGCCACGCCCGCCGCCGTCTGGCGGGCGGCGAACGCCCGCAGCGCGGCGGCCCGGGCGGGGTCGGAGGCGACGACGAGTCCGCCTTTGGCCTCGTACTCGACGGCCGATGGGAGCTCGTCGGCGAGGCGGCGCCACAACGTGGTGGAGAGCAGGGCGAGTTCGAGCTCGGGTCCCGGTTCCTTGTCGGAGACGAGGAGGTTGCCCTCGCCGGCCCCCGTCGTGCCGCTCGCGACGGGGCCGCGGTCGATCACGGTGACGGACAGGCCGGCCCGGGCGGCGTAGTGGGCGCAGGCGGCACCGACCACGCCCGCTCCGACCACGATGACGTCCGAGGAGTCACTGGAGGGCATGCGCTGTAATATTTCACATTGCACAGATGCTGCCAAGGGTCGTTTCGAACAAGCGGCCCACCTGACGCCGCGACACCGACAGCCGCCGCCGGCACCGCCGCCCGCGCCGTGACGCGCGGCTGCCGCCACCCGGCCCGACCGCCTCGACCTCCTCGGCCGCCTCGGCCGCCTCGACCGCGTACCCGAGCGGCACGGCACACCGAACTCCCGCTTCCCGACCGCTCGTTGGAACGCCGCTGGGCACCCTTCGGCCGATCGCGGCCGATGGCGGCCGACCGGCCAGCCCCGCCCCCTTCACAAGGCCGGCGGGGCCGCCGTCGCGTCGAGCCACGGATGCCCGGGGTGGACGCGCTCCAGCCACCGCCCGAGGGCGTCCCGCCGCGCCCGGTCCAGCAGCGGCAGGGTGGCGGCGAAGTCGGCCCGGTCCTTGGGGCGCGCCCCCTTCGCCTTGAAGAGGAGCACCAGCTCCGGCCGCAGATAGGGGATGCCGCCGGCACTCCGCTCGATCACGGCGGCGTAGGGCAGCCGCAGGCCCTCGTCCCGTCGGCAGATCCAGGTGTCGCCGTCGTGCGGCTCACGGAAGACGTCGAGGTGGAACCGGCCGGTCTCCGGGTCCCGCAGCCAGGTCTGGTGGGTGGCCGCCAGGGCCTCGGGGCCCGCCGCGGGCCACAGCCGTCCCGCGCCGACCGCGTCGAAGACGTACCCGGGGAAGCGGTCCCGGATCTCCGGGAACGCCGCCGCGGGGACCGCGATCTCCACGTCTCCGTGGACGCGTGACGGCTCGCCGCGGAACAGGTCCAGCGCCCAGCCGCCCGCGACGTACCAGGGCATGCCGGTCCCGGCCAGCCGTTCCGCGACCCGCTCCGGCCGCCAGGCGCGCGTCCACCGGGCCGCCGCCTCGGACTCGGCGATCGGGATGCCGCCGGGCGGCGGGGGTTTTTCGGCCACCGGAGAGGTCTACCACCCGGTGACGGGAATCGGACAGTCCACGTGGCGTCAGGTGCCGGCGGGACCGGCCGGCCGGCGGCGCGCGCCGGGAGGCCCGGCCGCGCCGGCCCACGGGCGTCGTTCTAACCGGTCTCGGCGGCCAGTTCGCCCATCCACGCCTCGATCGCGTCCGGCGTCCGCGGCAGCGCTCCCGACATCAGCCGGGCGCCGTCGGCGGTGATGACGAGGTCGTCCTCGATGCGCACGCCGATGCCGCGCAGGGCGGGCGGCAGGGTCTCGTCGTCGGGCTGGAAGTAGAGGCCGGGTTCGACGGTCAGGACCTGGCCCTCCTCCAGGACGCCGTCGGGGTAGACGCCGGCCCGCGCCTGGGCGCAGTCGTGGACGTCCAGGCCGAGCATGTGGCCGCTGCCGCAGAGGGTGTAGCGGCGGTGGAGGTCGCCGTCGGGGGTCCGGAGGACGCCCCACTCGGTGAGGCCCTCGGCGATGACGCGCATGCCGGCCCGGTGGAAGTCGCGGAAGCCCGCGCCGGGTTTGAGGGCGGCGATGCCCGCTTCCTGGGCGGCGAGGACGAGCTCGTAGACCTGCCGTTGGACGGGCGAGAAGCGGCCGGAGAGCGGGAGGGTGCGGGTGATGTCGGCGGTGTAGAGGGTGTCGGTCTCCACACCGGCGTCGAGGAGGAGCAGGTCGGCGGGGTTCAGCCGGCCGTCGTTGCGCGTCCGGTGCAGGACGCAGGCGTGGGCGCCGGACGCGGCGATGGTCTCGTAGCCGGTGCCGTTGCCCTCGGCGCGGGCGCGCAGCCCGAAGACGCCCTCGATCCAGCGTTCGCCGCGCCGGTGCGCCAGGGCGCGCGGGATGGACCGGACGACGTCCTCGAAGCCGGCGGTGGTGTGGTCGACGGCCTGTTGCAGTTGCTCGATCTCCCAGGCGTCCTTGACCAGCCGCAACTCGCTGAGCACCATAGCGAGTTCGGCGTCGGCGGTCGCGTCGCGGCCGGGCGGGAGAGAGCCGTCGGGGTCCAGGGGCGCGCAGCGGATGCCCGTCGCGCGCTCGGTCTCGGCGGGATCGGCGGACCGGCCGACCCAGAACTCGCCGTGCCGGCGGTCGCGGTAGAACGCCGGGGAGCCGGCGGAGCGCGGCGGGCGCGGCCGGACGTACAGCACCGCCTGGTGCCGGTGCGGGCCGTCCGGCTCCAGGACGAGGACGTGGCCGGCCTGGTCCTCGCCGGTCAGGCCGGTCAGCCAGGCGTAGGCGCTGTGCGGGCGGAAGCGGTGGTCGCAGTCGTTGGAGCGGACCTTCGTCACACCGGCGGGCACGATCAGCCGCTGCCCCGGGAAGCGGGCGGAGAGCCGTCGGCGGCGCGCGGCGGTGACGTCCGCCACGGGCGAGCGGGGGCCGGCGGGCGGCGGTGCGGGCGCCCAGCCGGCTCCCATGAAGGCCGCCAACTCCTCGGACACCGGCAGGTCGTGGCTCATGGTGCGGATGGGGGCGGCGGCTTCGGGCACGGCCTTCCTCCTGAACTCCCGGCTGAGTAATATTTCACATTACGATGTCACAGGTCACGTGTCACCACACGGGACGGAAAAGGCCGCTCCCCCGCCACGCGTGACGAGGGAGCGGCCTTCGGTTCGCCGGAGTTCCGCCGGGCCGGGTCAGGCCACCGGCGCCGGGTAGGTCGGGTACTCCACCCCGGAGACGTGCTGCACGACGCGGACGACCTGGCAGGAGTAGCCGAACTCGTTGTCGTACCAGAGGTAGAGGATCGCGTTGTCCCCCTCGACCTTGGTGGCGCCGGCGTCGACGATCGAGGCGTGGCGCGAGCCGATGAAGTCGCTGGAGACGGCGTCGGGCGCGCTGATGAAGTCGATCTGGCGCTTCAGCGGCGAGGTCAGCGAGACGTTGCGGAGGTAGTCGAGGACGTCCTCGCGGGTGGTCTCGCGGGCCAGCCGCAGGTTGAGGATGGCGATCGAGACGTCCGGCACCGGGACGCGGATGGAGCTGCCGGTGATGCGGGCCTTGAGGTCGGGCAGCGCCTTGGCGACGGCGGAGGCGGCGCCGGTCTCGGTGATGACCATGTTCAGCGGCGCGGAGCGGCCACGGCGGTCGGAGTTGTGGTAATTATCCAGCAGGTTCTGGTCGTTGGTGAACGAGTGGACGGTCTCCACGTGGCCGTGCAGCACGCCGTACTCGTCCGCCATCGCCTTCAGCGGCGGGACGATCGCGTTGGTGGTGCAGGACGCGCAGGAGATGATCTGCTCGTCCGGCTTGATCATGTCGTGGTTGACGCCGTGGACGACGTTGGGGACGTCGCCCTTGCCCGGGGCGGTCAGCACGACCTTGGCGATGCCCGGCCGCAGGTGCTTGGACAGCCCCTCGCGGTCACGCCACTTGCCGGTGTTGTCGATGAGGATGGCGTCCTTGATCCCGTACGCCGTGTAGTCCACGGTCGTCGGGTCGTCGGAGTAGATCACCTGGATCTCGTTGCCGTTGGCGATGATCCGGCTGTTCGCCTCGTCGACGGTGATCGTGCCCTGGAACTGGCCGTGGATGGAGTCGCGCCGCAGCAGCGAGGCGCGCTTCACGATGTCCTGGCCCGCGCCCTTGCGGACGACGATGGCGCGCAGCCGCAGGCCGTTGCCCGAACCGGCCTTCTCGATGAGCAGCCGGGCGAGGAGGCGCCCGATGCGGCCGAAGCCGTAGAGGACGACGTCACGGGCCTCGCGGCGCTCGATCTTGTTGTCGCCTAGGGCCCCGGCGACGGCCTCGGCGGTGAACTCCTCCACCGACAGACCCCGGCCGTCGGTCTTGTACGTCGCGGCGAGCATCCCGATGTCGATCTGGGACGGGCCCAGGTCGAGCGTGGTGAGGGCCTTCAGGAACGGCATGGTCTCGGTGACCGCGAGCTCCTCGCCCGCGATCTGCCGGGCGAAGCGGTGGGTCTTGAGGATGCTGACCACCGACTTGTTCACCAGGGAGCGGCTGTGGACCAGGACGGTGACGTCCCGCTCCCGGTGCAGCTTCCCGATGATCGGGATCATCGACTCCGCGATCTCCTCGCGGTACATCCAGTTGGCGAACGTGTCGTCATTGACAGTCACAGGCGTATCTTTCGAGCTAGGCGGCGCTCATATGCTAACCCCACACCTGTTCGACCCCTCAAGGGGTCCGGTGTGGCTGCTACCTCACATTCCCCGGGGAACTCTCGGCTCCCTCTCGAAACATGGGCACCACCCGAGACGTGGGTGTCGCCCCTGGCTTCCCCCCGATGGTGTCGGCCGGTGCCGGCCGGTGCCGCCGCCGGGCCCGTCAGGCGTCCGCCGGCCGCTGCTCGCCGGTCTCCGGCCGGGCAGCCACCGGCTCGGCCGCGAGGGGCTCCGCGGCGGGGGACTCTGCCGCAGGGGGCTCCGCCGCTGGGGACTCCCCCGCGAGCGGCCCCGCCGCGGGCCGGACGAGCAGCGGCTGGGCGGCGGCCAGCAGCAGGCAGACGGCCGACGTCCCCAGCCACATCGGGCCCGGCCCCGCGTGCTGGAGGAGCTGGGTCCCGGCGATCGGCGCCGCCACGGCGGCGACGCCCCAGCAGAGGCCGTACACGGCCAGGTAGCGTCCGGTGCCGCCGGGCGGCGCGAGCCCGGCGACCACGGCGAACGCCCGGCCGAGCAGAAAGGCGTCGCCCAGGCTCCACACCACGGTGGCCGCCGCGTGCGCGGGCAGCGTGTGGGCGGCCGCGTAACCCGCGACGCCGAGACCGACGAGGACGTACCCGAGCGCGAGCGCCGCCGGCGCGGACAGGGCCGTGAACCGGCGCACCCGCAGCGCGGGTTGCACGGCGACGACGGTCACGGCGGAGACGGTGAAGAGGAACCCCGCGTCCGCGGGCTCCAGACCGCGCCGCGTGAGGGCGAGCGGCAGCGCCGTCATGATCTGCGAGAGGACCAGCGCGAAGACCGTTCCCGAAAGGAGCATGAGCAGCAGCGCCGGGTCGCGCCAGGGACGGACGGGGACGGCTGGCGTCCGCTCCGGCGCCGGGCCGTCCGCCGGGCCGGGCCGGCGGGCGTCGGAAGGATGATCGGCGGGCAGGGCGCACCGCACGACGGCCGCGCAGACCAGGCAGGTCAGCGCGTCCACGACGAAGAGCCACCGCAGTCCCCAGTGCCCCAGCCCGGCCGCGAGCAGCCCGGCGCCCATGCCGCCGACGGCCAGCGCGGCGTTGAGCAGCCCGAAGGCGCGCACCCGGTCCGCGGGACCCACGGCATCGGCGATCATGGCCTGACTCGGCGGTTCGTACAGCTCGAAGACCAGCCCGAGGAGCACCGCCCAGACCGCGACGGCGGTGAGCGAAGGGGCGCCCGCGATGCCGAGCTGGGTGACGGCGCACCCGGTCAGCCCGAGCACTATCGTGCGGCGCCGCCCGATCCGGTCCGCGAGCCGCCCGCCGGCCAGCCGGGACGGGATCGAGGCGAGCCCGAAGCCGGCCGTGACGAGCCCGGCCGTGGTGGCGCTCGTCCCGTACTCGGTGCTGACGAGGACGGTGAGGAAGGAGAGCGAAAAGGCCCCGAGCCGATTGACGGCCCGGGCGGCCACCAGCAGCAGCACCGCCCTCGGCAGCCTCGCCACGCGCCCTGTCCCCCACATACCCGCCCCTTCCACCGCCCCGCCCCGTCGGCCCACAGACCCGCGAACCTGCGGACCCGCGGGCCAGGTCCACGCCGCCTCGGAACGATAGGCGCTCCGGGCCGGTCCGCATCGAAGGCCGGCAGTGTTTGTCACCTCCCCGGCGCGGGCCGCCGCTACGTCGGATGCCGGCGCGGACCACGCGGCCCGGTACCGACGCGATACCGAGGCCACGGCGATTCCGAGAGCGTCAGGTGAGTCTTACGTGCCACCCGCCCCGCGCGATGATCGTCCGGCCGTCCGGAGTGATCAGGACTCGGGCGCCGCGCACCGGTAGCTCACCATTGCCGAGCCAGTAGGAGCGCAATTCGTCGAGGATGTCCCACAGCCGCCGGGGGCCGCTCTGGTGGACGGTCGGGCGGCCGGTGCCGGTCGCGGTGGCCCGGGCCCACGATCCGTCGGCGTGCGCCATGAGCGCGGTGCGCCGCTCGCCGTTCTGGTGGTAGCGGTGGACGATGCCGGGGGCGGTGAGGCCGAGCATGGAATCGAGGTCCCACGCCTGCTCGACGTCCACGACCGGGTACGGCCCGGTGGTGACGTCCTCGCCTTCCTGATGTTCGGCGGTGTCGAGTAGCTCGTCGAGGCCGGGCGGGTAGTCGTCGCCGTGGCGGACCGGCATGAATCCGGCCCTGTCCCACAGCACGCGGCCCGTGGCTCCGCCGTCCTCGTTCTTCTCGGCGGTGACGAGCAGGGAGGTGCCGGCGATGGTGGTCACCAGCCGGCCTCCGTGGCACAGCGCGTCGAGCCAACTCGCGGGAACCGAGCGGACGGAGACCATCGAGACGATGCGGTCGGCGGAGTTCGGTTCCGCCGGCAGGGGGCCGGTGGCGTCGACGGTCTCGACCCGCGGCGCGAGGCCGATCGCCTCAAGGCGTTCCCGCGCGGCCTGTACGAGGTAGGGGTCCACGTCCACGCTGGTCACCTGCTCGTCGTGCGCCAGGTAGCGGGCGGCGAGCGCGGTCCCGTACCCCGAGCCGGTGCCGACGTACAGCAGGGAGTCGGCGGGGTCGAGGCAGGCGTGCCGGTGCATGGCGACGACGAGGCTCGGCAGGGTGGCCGAGGACGTCGGCCGGCCCGTCGGGCGGTCGTCGGGCTTGGCGTGGTCGGCGTGCAGCGGGCCGACGCGGGTGATCAGGGACCTGTCGGCGTAGGCGGCCGGCATCCACTCGCCGGCCTCGCGCGGGGCGCGCAGGGTGTAGGCGTCGCCGTCGCGTTCCCACCACCGGGGGATGAAGATGTGCCGGGGCGTTTCGGCGATGAGGGGGCGCCATCGTGACGAGCGGTGGGTGACGGCCTCGGCGAGTGCTTCGGCGTGGCGCTGCCAGTTCACGCGGTGGCCTCCGGGGTGGTCGAGGTGGGGGTGACGCCGCAGACGGGGGCGGGAGTATGGCCCGTTCCACCGCCGGAGGGACCGGCCGGCATGCGGGCGCCCGTGGCGGCGGGCGGGGCCGACCGACCCCCGCCGAGTCGCGCAGCAGCGCGGCCTTCTGTCGGGGTCAGTCGGCGTCACCGCCCCCGGTGGCGCGGCCGGCCGTGGTGGTGCTGGCCTTGGATTTGATTCCGAGCCGGTCTGTCACGTGTTCCTGTCCCGCCCTGAGCTCTCGCCCCCGGCGGACAGGGCGGCCTCGGCCGTGCGCCCCCCGCCCCGAGGTCTCCCCGGTCATGACGTTCGCTTCCGCGTGCGCCTCGGCGCAGGCCGCGGTGGCCTCTCCTGCGGACTCGCCGCAGGCGATCACACACCCAGCCGATAATAGACATAGCGAGTGAGATCAACCCACCATACGCGTAAGGTCGTTGACCCCGCTGGCAGCACTCGGTGGCGACCGGGGGCCGGGGCCCCCGGGGGGGGGCCCCCGGCCGGTTCCGAAGCCGGGCCGTGCCGCGTCCGGCACCTCCGACAAGCTGCCGCGCCGGCCGCCGGCGGGCGTCGTCCCCGAGCCTGTACGACGCCGGGGTGCCGGGGCGGGCGGCGGACGCCGACCCGACGCGGAGGGGGGGCGGCGTGGTGGGGTTA
>NZ_JBPQTX010000288.1:0-9009 GCF_051386555.1 Streptomyces sp. URMC 126 | reverse complement strand
GTGCGGCCACGCCCGCGCGTCCGGCCACGCCCGCGCGTCCGGCCACGCCCGCGCGTCCGGCCACGCCCGCGCGTCCGGCCACGCCCGCGCGTCCGGCCACGCCCGCGCGTCCGATCGCGCCCGCGCGCCGGAGCGCGCCCACACGCCTGAGCCCGACCGGTCGCGTCCTCTCGCGCCCCACGCCCGGTCGGAAACGGGCCGCCTCCGGCCGGCGGGGACGGTCGTCTCCTACCGGCGGCAACGGCCGTCTCCGGCGCGCGGCCCGTAAACACACCGTGTCCGGACGAGACTAGGGCCCGCCGCGCACCGGAACTTGCCCGTACGCGCACCCGGCCTTGCCTCCCGGCGCACGGAACGCGGACGCGCCGCGTGGGACGGCGCGCGGACAACAGGGGCGGGCACGAGCCATAGAGGCCGGCCGAACCTGTAGGCACCGCACACGCCCCATGGACACCACCTCACGCGCACAGCGCGCGAACGAAGCATCCGGCCGCCACGCAGGGGCGTGCGGCCCTCCGCCGCAGCCGACGACGACGACGGCGCGCGGCCGGGCGCCGGACGCACGCCGAGCTCCTCGCCACCGGGAGGCCGCATCTCCGGCGAACGGGGTAAGCGCCAGGCGACGGACGACGCGACGGCGACGCCCGGCGGCGCTCTGACCGCTGAGGGAAGCCGGACGCGGAACGACAAGGCAATACGCATGGCAACACGGAGGACGGGTGATCGTCGATGAGTTTCCTGGACCGGATTCCCCGGCAGGGCCGTACCGAGGAGCGCGGCCGGGGCCCGGCGCCCGGCCCCGCGCCCGGTCCGGTGCCGGACCGCGGCGAGGAGTCGGTGAGCGCCCTGGTCTCCCGGGCGTCCGACCAACTCGCCGAGCTGGTGCGGGCGGAGATGCGGCTGGCGCGGGCGGAGATGGTGGAGAAGGGCCGGAGCTTCGGGAAGGGCGGCGGCCTCCTCGGCGGCGCCGGCCTGGTGGGGTTCGTGGCGTTCCAGGCCCTGGCGGCGACCGCCGTCGCCGCCCTCTCCCTGGTGCTGCCGGTGTGGGCGGCGGCGTTGATCGTCACCGCGGTACTGGGCGTGTGCGCCGGGGTGTTGGCCCTCGCCGGCCGGCGGCGGATTCGTGAGGCTGCGCCGCCGGTTCCCGGGCAGGCGATCGAAGGCGTCAAGAAGGACACCGCGATGATCAAGGAGAGGAGCACCCGATGAGCGAGAGCTCCGAGGACGGGCGGGCCGCACCGACGACCGAGGACCTGCGGGCCCAAGCGGAGGGCGCCCGCGAGGAGCTGGGCCACACGGTGGACGCCCTGGCCCGCAAGGCCGATGTGAAGGCACAGGCGAAACGGAAGGCGACCGCCGTCAAGGACGCGGCCGGACAGGCCACGGAACAGGCCCTGGACAAGGGATCGCAGGTCGTCCGGCAGGTACGGGACCGGGTACCGGAACCCGTCCGCGCCCAGGCGGCCACGGCCCGCGCCGAACTGACGCAGCGGACCACGACGGTCGTCGAGACGGTACGGCAACGGGCACCGGAACCGGTCCTGGCGACGGCCCGGCGGGTCACCGGCCTGCTGCGCGTCGGACGCGGACCCCTGCTCGCGGCGGGCGCCGTCGTCCTCGCCGTGGGGGTGGCGCGGCGCACGAGGAGGTCCCCGTGAAGGGGGTGAAGATCGCCTACAAACCGGTCGGGTTCGCCCTGGGCCTGGCCGGCGGCATGCTCGCCGGGGCGGCCTTCCGGCGCACGTGGAAGCTGCTGGGGCACGACGACGACGCTCCCGACGCGACGGACGAGGACCGCACCTGGAGCGAGGTCCTGCTGGCCGCCGCCCTGCAGGGCGCGGTCTTCTCCGTCGTCAAGGCGGCCGTGGACCGCGCCGGCGCCACCGCCACCCGCCGCCTGACGGGCACGTGGCCGGACTGACGACGGGCACGTATCCGACGGACCGAGCCACTCCGCCCCTGACGCTCCGTCCCCTGATGCTCCGCCCCCTCACACTCCGTCCCCTGCCGGAGCGGCCCCGGCGGGGACCCGGCGGGGGTCGACGGGGGGCCGACACCCCGCTCCGTCCCTCCCCTCCCGGCCGCCCCCCCCGGGCGATTCCCGCTTCAGGAAAGCCTGCCACCGTAGTCGGGCAGCTTGAAGCCCTTCTCGTAGTAACCGCCCTCGAAGTCGGTGGAACGGTTGCCGATGTTGGCGGTGATGCGGAATCCGCCCTCCGTAAGCTCCTCGCGGCAGCGCTCCTTGCCCTCGCTCTTGCTCTCGCCGTGCTCGCGGGTGCAGATCGCGTCCACCGGATAGCCGGCCGCCGTGAGGTCCTTCCGGGCGGACGACGAGGAGGTACGAGCGGTGACGAAGAGGACGGCGACCTTGTGCTCGCGCGCCCAGCGGGCCACGCGCAGCACGGGCTCGTTGGCGCGTCCCGGGTGGTAGTACGTCTCCAGCGCGGTGTTGTCGATGTCCAGCACGACGGCCGGCTTCCCGCCGCGTCCCGCCGTCCGCTCCCGCAGCCAGGGGATCACCGGGTCGACGGCTTCGCGTACGTCGGCCTGCCAGGTGCGGTAGTCGGGGACGTCCGCGTCCGGGCCCGGCCGGGCGGCACCGGCCGTGCCCGGTGCCGCGAGCGGCAGCGCGAGCGCGGCCAGCGCGGCGAGCGCGGCGGTACGGAACCTCGGGGTCCAGATGGCGGCGGAGGCTGCGGGCAGGGGAGAAGTGGGGGGCATCGAACGCGTTCCTTCCGGTGACCAGTGTGACCGTCCGACAGATCAGCAGCACCGGGGGGCGGCCGGGCGAATGAACGGTGGCCCGGATGTGAAGGTTCTTTGAGGTGTGCATGGCGGCCTGCGGCCGTCCGGAAAGGACGCCGGGCCGCACCACGGCACCCACCCGTACCGGCAGACGGCCGCCGCCTCGACGTGAACGACAGTTCTCCGGGTATCAGGCCGGTATGAAGAGCCCCGTCGGAGACGTGATCCCCACCCGGGAGCGCCGAGTCCGCGCCCTCCCACGGCAGGCGTCCGGCTCACCCGGCCCGGCCGGCTCCTCCGGCTCGCCGGGCCCGGCGCGTACCGGCCCCCGCGGCTGGAGCGAACGGGCCCCCTCACGCCTCCACCACAGCCGGCCCACCGACCCCGGCTACGTCCGGGTCCGGCACGGGCGCGGCTTCCGCTACCGCGACGCGGAGGGCGCGCCGCTGCGCGACCCCGACGCGCTCGCCCGGATCCGGGAGCTCGTCATCCCGCCCGCCTGGCGCGACGTGTGGATCTGCACCCGGCCCGACGGGCACCTCCAGGCGGTCGGCACCGACGCCGCGGGCCGCCGCCAGTACCTGTACCACCCCGCGTTCCGCGCCGAGCAGGAACGGGCCAAGCACGACCACGTCCTCGACGTCGCCGAGGCCCTGCCCGCCCTGCGGGAGACCGTCGAGGAACACCTGGCCGACCGCGGCCTCACCCGGCGCCGCGTCCTGGCGACCGCCGTCCGCCTGCTCGACCTCGGCTTCTTCCGCGTCGGCAGCGACCGCTACACCGAACTGCACAACAGCTACGGCCTGACCACCCTGCTGCGCGAGCACGCCCGCCGGCGGCGCGGCGCGGTCGTCTTCACCTACACGGGCAAGCACGGCAGGGAGATCGTGCTGCCCGTCACCGACCCCGCCGCCTGCCGCACCCTCACCGCCCTGCTCCGCCGCCGCGGCGAGGACGACCGGCTGCTCGCCTACTGGGAACGGCGCGCCTGGCACGAGGTGAGCGGCGACGACGTCAACGCGTACCTCAAGGAGCAGGCCGGGCTCGACATCACCGCCAAGGACTTCCGCACCTGGCACGCCACCGTGATGGCCGCCGTCGCGCTGGCCGTCTCCCAGGGCGCCGTCCGCAGCGAGACCGCCCGTCGCCGCGCCGTCGCCCGCGCGGCCCGCGAGGTCGCCGGCTACCTCGGCAACACCCCGGCCGTGTGCCGCGCCTCGTACATCAACCCCCGGGTGATCGAGCTGTACGAGGAGGGCGTCACCATCGCCCCCGCCCTCCCACGGCTCGGCGACGGCGTGGACCCCGGCGCCCCGGCCACCCACGGCCCCGCCGAACGCGCCGTCCTCCACATGCTCCGCACGGGCCGCCCGCCGAAGGGCGTCTGAACGGCCGGTGCCCGCCGCTGTTCCCGCGTCGGCGTTCCCGCGCCCCCCGTTCCCTGAGCCGCCCGGGTGGCCCGCGGGCGCGGCGGGGTGCACTCTGCGTAGGCCGCGCCGCAGGGGTTACTCGCCAGGCGAACAGGGGTGGTCGGGAGGCGTCGGAACCGGCGCAGCGGGCAGGCGCTTGATCACCACGCAGCCACCCGAGCCACCGGCCCCGACGACGCATGGGACTACCGGACGCACCGGAGCCACCGGAGCCGGCAGAGTCTCGGCAGGCCGGTCGGCCCGGACCCCGTCCGCGTCGGCCGCGTCCGCCGCGTCGGCGCGGGTGGCCGTGGACCGAGAACCGCCCCGGAACGGAGGACGTCATGCAGGCAGACGACGGTGCCCGGAAGCAGGACCCACAGGGCGAGCGGAGCGGGCGACGGCGGGACGAGGGCGGGGCGCCGCGCGCGCGGCCCGCGCCGATCGGCAAGGGCGACACACCGAACGTGGCCGGCAGCGACGTACAGCAGCCGGAGATCGCCGAGGGGCCCGTCGAGGGGCTCCAGCCCGGTGAGGAGGTGCGGCGGGGCCCCTGGCACCCGCCCGTCGAGGTCGACCCGCCGCCGGGATACGGCCGCCCGCCCGGGGAACGCGGCGGGAACGCGCGGCACGGGCAGCGTGAACGGCAGCGGCTGGGGCGGGAGGACACCCCCGGCAAGAGCGCCCCCGCCAAGGACGCCCCCGGCGCGGACACCCCCGAACGGAAGGAGACCCCGTGACCACCCCCCACGACCCTGGAGTCTCTCCGGAGGACGAGGGCATCCCGGACCTGCAGGACGGTACGCCGGAGCAGCAGCGGTCGAGTGACCCCCAGCGGATGCCGGTACCGGGGGACACCCCCACCGCCGTCACGGAGGAGCGTCCGACCGCCGAGGAGATGCGGGAGGGCCGGCCGCTGGACGAGCGGCTGAACGAGGAGGAGCCCGAGGCGGACCCCACCCGGCTCGCCGAGCCTCGCCGGCCCGCCCGTGACGACCCCGAGCCCGACGAGCCCTCCGCCGGCGCGGAGGCCACCGCCGAGGAACCCGCCGGACTCCTCTACGACGAGCCCGACCCGGACCGCCCCCGCGAGCAGGACGTCTACTCCCAGGAGGGCACGACCGACGGCCTCTCCGCCGAGGAGGAGGCCGTGCGCATCAGGGACGACGAGGCGCTGTGACGGACGGAGCCGGTGCGGCCTCCCCGGGAGACCGCCCCGGCTCCGCCCCTCTTCACCGGCTCCGCTCCTCCTGCCCGGGGTGAGTTCCCGCCCCGGGCGTGCCGCCCCCGGGCGTGCCGCCCTCCGTGGGCATGACCCGCCGTGTGACCGGCGTCTCATCGCACCCCGTCCACCGCGCCGACTTGCGGTCATACAGAAGACGCATGAGAGATGCGATCGCCTCGCTTGCGGTACGGGGACCCCCTGTACGTAAATGCCACCCGTACACGGTGCGGGCCCGCGCCACCCTGGGCACGAGACAGACTGGGAACGCCTCGGATGAGCGCCACACAGACATCGGATACCACCACCCCCCAACGACGCGCCGGACGAGCCGGGTTCATCCCGCTGCTGGCGCTGGGCACGTTCGCGCTGGGCGTGGACGCCTACGTGACGGCCGGGCTGCTGCCCCTGGTCTCGGACGACCTGGACGTCTCCGCCTCCTCCGCCGGGCAGATGGTCACCGTCTTCACCCTCTGCTACGCGCTGGGCGGACCGCTCTTCGCCACCCTCCTCGCCGCCCGGCCCGCGAGGACCGTGCTCGGCGTGGCCCTGGTGGTCTTCACCCTCGGCAACGCGCTGACCGCCCTCGCCCCGACCCTCACCGTCCTGCTGGTCGCCCGTGGGGTGGCGGGCGTCGGCGCGGGGGTGTACTCACCCATCGCCGCCGCCACGGCGGCCGGCCTCACCTCCCCGGAACGGCGCGGCCGGGCGCTGGCCACCGTCATGGGCGGCCTGAGCGTCGGCACCGTCATCGGCGTCCCCGCCGGCCTGCTCCTCGCGTCGCACCTGGGGTGGCGGGGCACGCTGTGGCTGATCACCGCGCTGGGCGCGGTCGCCCTCGTCGGCATCACCCGCCTCCCGGACGTCGAGGTGAGCGCTCCGCCGCCGCTGGGCGAACGGGTGCGCGCCCTCGCCGGCGGCCGGGTCGCCGGGATCGTCACCGTCTCGCTGCTCGGCGGCGTCGCCAGCCTCGGCCTGTACACCTACCTCGCCGAGTTCCTGAAGGACGCCGCCCACACCGACCGGACGGTCTGGGCCCTGTGGGCCTGGGGCGCCGGAGGCATCGCCGGCAGCCTCGCCATCGGACCCGTCGTGGACCGGACCCGCCGCCCCTTCGCCGCGGTGACCTGCGTCCTGGCCCTCATCGCGGGCGCCCAGTTGGTCCTGCCCGCCGCCGCCCACACCGCCGCGGCCCTGACGGCCGTCCCGCTGGTGGTCTGGGGCGCGGCCGGATGGGCCGTCCAGGTGCCCCAGCAGCACCAGCTCATCGCGGCCCAGCCGCGACAGGCCACGGTCGCCGTCTCGCTCAACAGTTCCGCCGTCTACCTCGGCAGCGGCATCGGCTCCGCGCTCGGCGGCGTCGTCCTGGGCCTGGGCACCTCCCCGGGCGCCCTGCCGTACTGCACGGGCGCCCTCACCCTGCTCGCCCTCGTCCTGCACCTGACCGTGGTACGCCGCGCCGTCCGACCCGGGGAGCAGCCATCCGCACCGTCCTGAGCTGGGAAAACAGCCGGAACACGGGGCCGTCGCCCGCGTCGGCGGTGACTAGCATGGCCCCCATGGACATCGGCCTCCGTCACCTGCGGTACTTCCTCGTCCTGGCCGAGGAGCAGCACTTCACCTGGGCCGCCGACCGGCTCGGTGTCTCCCAGCCCACGCTCAGCCGGCACATCCGGCGCCTGGAGGACGTGCTGGGCCGGCCGCTGCTGGACCGGAGCACCCGCCACCCCCGCCTGACCGAGGAGGGGAGCCGCCTGCGGGCCGAGCTCCAACTCCTCCTGCCCCGGCTCGAAACGGCGCTCCGGCCCGCCGAGCCGCAGTCCACGCTGCGCCTCGGCTACGCCTGGGGCTTCCCCCTCCGGCTCGGCCGCCGGGCGCAGGCCACACTGGAGGAGCGGTACCTCGTCCCCGTCCGGGTCGTCCGCCGGGAGGACCGCACCGCCGGGCTCCGGGAGGGCTCCGTCGACGCGGCGCTGCTCTGGGGGACCGTCCGCGATCCGCGCATGGTCACCACCGAGATCCTGCGCGAGCCGTACATCGCGGCGGTCTCCCGGAGGTCCACCCTGGCCACGCGCGAACGGGTCGGCTGGCGGGACGTCGGGCGCCGCTGCCTCGTCGTCGACACCGTCAGCGGCACCCTCACCCCGGGCGACTGGCCGGCCGACGCCACCCCCGAGATCGGCGAGGAGACCGCCAACATCGAGGAGTACCTGCACGCCGTCGCCGCCCGGCGCGGCGTCGGCGTACTCCCGGCGTCGGTGGCCGCGCAGCACCCCGACCCGGACATCCTGTACCTGCCGCTCACGGGCGCCCCCGAGGCCGTCCTCACCTACGCGTACCCGCGCGCCGACCCGCACCCGTACGCCGCCACCCTCGGGAGCGTCCTGCGGCAGGGCCCGGACGGTGAGCGGTCCGGACGCGTGCGGGGCGCCGGGGCCGGCGACCGCGGCGGGAAGGTGGGCAGCCGCCGGGGGTGAGCCCGTCCGCGCCGGCGCAGGGGTGCGCCGGCCGCCCCGGGCGCGGGGTGCTGGTGACGGCGGAGGCCGTCCGCCAAGCTGGTGCCCCCGGACCGGATCCACGGAAAGGTCTGTCGTGTACCTCGCCGACCCCGACCGCTACGCCACCATGCCCTACCGCCGCGCCGGCCGCAGCGGGCTGAAGCTCCCCGCCGTCTCCCTCGGGCTGTGGCACAACTTCGGCACCGACCGCGACCTCGACACCCAGCGGTCCCTCGTCACCCACGCCTTCGACCACGGCGTCACCCACTTCGACCTGGCCGACAACTACGGGCCACCGCCCGGAGCGGCGGAGACCGCGTTCGGCCGCGTCCTCGACGGCGGGCTGCGCGCGCACCGCGACGAACTCGTCGTCTCCACCAAGGCCGGATACCTGATGTGGCCCGGCCCCTACGGGGAATGGGGGTCCCGCAAGCATCTCCTCGCCTCGCTCGACGCGAGCCTGCGCCGCATGGGCCTGGAGTACGTGGACGTCTTCTACTCCCACCGCCCGGACCCCGGCACCCCGCTGGAGGAGACCATGGGCGCCCTGGACACCGCGGTCCGCCAGGGCAAAGCCCTCTACGTCGGCGTCTCCAACTACTCGCCGGAGCAGACCCGCGAGGCCGCCCGCATCCTCCGCGACCTCGGCACCCCGCTCCTCCTCCACCAGCCCCGGTACTCGCTCCTCGACCGCGCCCCCGAGGAGGAACTGCTGGACACCCTGGACGAGCTCGGGGTCGGATCGGTCGCCTACTCACCCCTGGCCCAGGGATTGTTGACCGACCGCTACCTCGACGGGATCCCGGCCGGTTCCCGGGCGGCCGGCGCCAGCCCCTTCCTCACCTCCGCCGACGTCACGCCCGAACTCGTCACGCGATTGCGGGCGTTGAACGACGTGGCGGTCAAGCGCGGCCAGACGCTCGCGCAGCTGGCGCTGGCGTGGGTGCTGCGGTCCACGATCACCTCCGTGATCGTCGGGGCCAGCGGCACGGCGCAGCTCGACGACAGCCTGGCCGCGACCCGAAACCTCACCTTCACGGAGGAGGAACTGGCCCTGGTGGACGCGGCGCTGGCGCCCTGAGGGCACCGGTGCCGGCCGGCGTGGTGCTCTTACCGCACCACGCCGCCCCCCCTC
>NZ_JBPQTX010000287.1:0-9048 GCF_051386555.1 Streptomyces sp. URMC 126 | reverse complement strand
GGGGTGCCCTGGGGGTGGGCGACGAGGTGCCAGGCGCGGGTGGTGCCGGGGAGTGCTGCGGACATCGGAAGGACCTCCTGCGGTGTTTCAGGTGATGAAACAATAGTTGACCTAGATATTTTAGGTTGTCAAGCAACTGGGTACTCTTCTTTCATGGCCCCGCCGACACCCCGCCCCGACCCCGTGACGGTCGAAGTGGTCGAGCTCATCGCGACCGTCGTCACGCGCTACCACGAGGAGTACGACGAGGCGGCCGGCCGGCACGCGCTCACCGGCGCCCAGGCCCGGCTCCTCGCCCTCCTGTCCCGGGAACCGCTGCCCATGCGCCGGATCGCCCGGAAGCTGAAGTGCGAGCCGTCCAACGTCACCGGCATCGTCGACCGCCTCGCCGCCCGCGGCCTCGTCGAGCGCAGGCCCGACCCGGCCGACCGCCGCGTCAAACTGGCCGCCGTCACCGAGGACGGCCGGGAGACCGCGCGGCAGTTGCGCGAGGAGCTGGACTTCGCCCGGGAGCCGCTGGCCGGCCTCTCCGCGGACGAGCGGCGGCACCTGCGCGACCTGCTGCGCCGCGTGGTGGGCGGCATCCCGGACGAGGCCGAGGGCGAGGAGGCGCCCTGAGCCACGGGGCGGAACGGCACGACTCCGCCCGCCGCGCCCGCGTCCACGGCACGATGGACTCCATGGAACCCACGGCCCCCAGGAACGCCGCCCCCGGCCCGACGCCGCCCTTCACGCCCCTGGACTTCCAGCTCGTCCTCCTCCGCCGGATGGCCGACCACCAGCCGGGCCTGGTCGAGGACGCCCTCCGGGAGCTGAACACCGGCCGCGCGGCGATGCGGGAGGCCAACCGGCGCTGGCAGGCCATGCTGCGCTCGCCCCGGCAGCGCGGCGCCGGCGCCCGCTACCGCTCCGTCCTCGGCCCGCCCGAGACCGTCACCGAGCGCCGGATCGGCGACCTCACCGCCGAGGCCTCGGCCTGGCCGGTGCCGCTCTGGCCGGACCTGCGGTTCGAGGTGCTCACCGCGCCCGGCGGCGCGGTCTGGAACGAGTGGCTGGTCCGGGCGCCCGGCGCCGCCTCGCCCGTCCCGCGTACCGTCGAGGAGCTGCGGCCCTGGTGCTGCACGGTGGACGAGGTGGCCCGCGCCTTCGCCCCCGCCCGCCCGATGGAGGGCACGGCGCCGACCCGCTGGCAGCTCGCCTTCACCGCCCCCGACGCGTCCGGGGCGCGGCGGGAGCACGTGGCCGAGTTCACCTGGGGGCTCTACCAGCGGCTGGTGCGCTGACGCCGGCGTCTCCTCCTTTCGGACGAGGCGGGCGCGGACGGACCGGCCGTTTACCCGAGGCGGGCCCGGGCCCGGCGTCCGTAGCGTGGGCGCGTCCCCTGTTTCCCGTCCCGGATGGAACCCCATGTTCCCCTCCCACCGCCCCGCCCTGGCCCGGACCGCGCTGGTCCTGGCCGCCCTGGTGCTGCCGGTGGCCCTGCTGACCGGGCTGACCGGCTGCTCCTGGGGCGGGGTCGACAACTCCAAGGCCGTCGGCACCCCGGCCTCCCCCGACGAACCGCAGCGGGTGCGGATCCCCTCCCTCGGCGTGGACAGCCCGCTGATCCGGCTCCGCACCGACCGGGACACCGGCCGCCCGGTGCGGCAGCCGCCGAAGGAGCACAGCGACACCGCCGGCTGGTGCACCGGCAGCGCCCTGCCCGGCCGCCCCGGCACCGCCGTGCTCGTCGGGCACCGGGAGAACGACGGTAAGGGCGGCGTCTTCCGGAAGCTCGGCACCCTGCGCGAGGGCGCGGTGGTGGAGATCGAGCGCGGCGACGGCAAGACGCTGCGGTTCACCGTGACGGCCGTGCGCACCATGGACCGCGACGAGGCGTTCGCCACCCGGAAGGAGCACCCCGCCGCCGGCTCCCCCGGCCCGGAGGAGCGGGCCCTGCGGCTGGTCACCTGCGCGGGCGACGACCCCGGCCCGGGTTCCGGGCACCGCGTCCTCGTCGTCGACACGGTCCTGCGATCATGACGGCCCGCCCCCGACCATGAGGGCGTGACGCCCCGGCCCCTGCTCGCCGCGCTGCTCGCGCTCACCGTGGTGGGCGGGGTGCTCGACGCCGTCAGCTATCTGGGCCTGGGGCACGTCTTCATCGCCAACATGACCGGCAACGTCATCGTCCTCGGCTTCTCCGCCGCGGGCGCGGCCGGCTTCTCGGCCACCGCCTCCTCACTGGCCCTGGCCGGCTTCCTGCTCGGGGCGCTGCTCGGCGGCCGGTTCGGGACGGCGATGGCGGGCCGGCCCCGGCGGCTCTGGCTGGGCGGGGCGCTCGCGGCCGAGGCGCTGCTCACCGGCGTCGCGGCGGGGCTCGCGGCCGGCGTCCCGGACGGGGACGGCCGCCGCTTCACCGTGATCTCCGTGCTCGCCGTGGCGATGGGCGTCCGCGTCGCGACCGTCCGCGCGCTGGCCGTGCCGGACATGATGACGACGATCCTCACCCGCGTCCTCACCGGCATCGCCGCCGACTCCCGGCTCGCCGGCGGCTCCGGCCCCCGGCTCGGCCGGCGGCTGGGCTCGGTGCTGGCCATGATCCTGGGGGCGGCGGCCGGCGGCCGGCTGCTGATCCACCACGGCCCGGTGTGGCCGCTGGCCCTCGCGTCCGGCGCCGTGGCGCTGCTCGCCGCCGGCTGTCTCGCGACCGGCGCCGGACGCACGCCCGGCGCCGGGCCGCGGACCGGCCGGGGCGTCAGCCGAGCTCGGCGGAGAGGGTGATCGTCGTCCCGGCGAGCGCCTGGCTGACCGGGCAGTTCTTCTTGGCGTCCTCGGCCGCCGAGGCGAAGCCCGCCTCGTCCAGGCCGGGCACCTCGCCGCGGACCCAGAGGTGGATGCCGGTGATGCCCTCACCCGGCTGGAAGGTGACGTCGGCCTTGGTCTCCAGGCGGGTGGGAGGGGTCCCCGCGCCGGTCAGACCGTGCGAGAGCGCCATGCTGAAGCAGCTGGAGTGGGCGGCGGCGATCAGCTCCTCCGGGCTGGTCTTCCCGTTCGCCTGCTCCGCGCGGGACGGCCAGGAGACCGGCTGCGAGCCGATGCCGGAGGAGTCGAAGCTGACGGTGCCGCTGCCGTTGAGCAGCTCGCCTTCCCAGACGGTGTGCGCGGTGCGGGTGGTGGCCATGGCGGTCCTCCAGGGGTGTGACGGAAGCCGGGGCGCCGTGCCCCGGGCGGTGCTCGGGCGATCGGACGGTGACGGCCGTACGGCCATCGGGGCGACGCCCCGGTCGATCATCCGTTTCCGTTCCCCGGCCGCCCCGCTCCGACACGCCCGTCCGGAGCCGGTGTGTTCCAGGCCACCAGCGCCGGGCGCCCGTGCTCGGTGCCGATCCGGCTGACCGTCCCGGTGTCCAGCCGGAACAGCGCGCCGGCCGACGGCGGCAAGCCGAGCCTGCGGGCCGTCAGCACCCGCAGGAAGTGCGCGTGGGCGACCAGTACGACGTCCCCGTCGTCGGCGGCCAGCCAGGGCGCGATCCGCGCCAGCACCCGGTCGGCCCGGGCGCCCACCTCGGCGGGCGTCTCGCCCGGGTGCCCGTCCGGGCCGGGGACGACGCCGTCGTCGAACAGGAACCAGTCCGGACGCTCCTTGTGGATCTCGGCGGTGGTGATCCCCTCGTAGCCGCCGTAGTCCCACTCCCGCAGGTCGGGTTCGACGCGGACGTCCCGCAGCCCGGCCAGCTCGGCGGTGCGCAGCGCGCGGGCCCGCGGGCTGGCCAGGACGTGGCCTATGACGCGTTCCGCGAGCAGCGGGCGGAGGGCCGCGGCCTGCCGCTCGCCCCGGGCGGTCAGCGGCAGGTCGGTCCAGCTGGTGTGGAGGCCGTCGCGGCTCCACTCGGTCTCGCCGTGCCGGACGAGGAGGAGCTCACTCACCGGCGCCGCGCTCCTGCCGCTCCTTGGCGACGGCGGCGCGCACCTCGTCCATGTCGAGCGCGCGGGCCTGCCGGATGACGTCCTCCAGCGCCGCCTCGGGGAGCGCCCCGGGCTGCGCGTAGACGGCGATGTTGTCGCGGACGACAATCAGGGTCGGGATCGACGTGATCTGGAAGGCGGCGGCCAGCTCCGGCTGGGCCTCGGTGTCGACCTTGCCGAACAGCAGGTCCTCGTGGCGCCCGGCCACCCGCTCGTAGACGGGGGCGAACTGCCGGCAGGGCCCGCACCAGGCGGCCCAGAAGTCGATCAGGACGAACCCGTGGTCCGAGACCGTCCCGTCGAAGTTCTCTTTCGTGAGCTCCACGGTGCTGCTCATGCGCGTCTACCCGCTTCCGTCGGTCGGCCCGGTGATCGGCCCGGCAAGGGGCCCGGCAGCGGCAACCCGGTACCGGTGTGCCTTATTCCGCAGCCACCGGATGGCCTACAGCCGCCTCCGAGGCGAACCGGTGTGACCATGGTTACATCATCGCCGGAGGTGCTTTTGTATGACCGGCGACAGACCGCAGAGCGGTGGCAGACCCCACGACGAGCAGGTCCGTACCTCGACGTCACAGACTTCGCGGCGCCTGGTGCTGGCCACCGCCGCCCTGGCGCCGATACTGGCCGGCGCCGGACCGGCCCGGGCCGTCGCGCCGGGACGCACCACCGACCCGTGCGGCGGGCGCCGGGCGCTGGTCCACCCGGCGTCCACCAGCGAGTCGGACTGGGAGGACGTCATCGACGTCCTCCAGCACCGCGGCCGGCTGGCCGGCAACCAGGTCTACCGCATGGGCTTCCTCCGCCACGACCTCAAGGTCTCCTCGTACGGCTACACGCTCAAACCCAGCCTGGGCGTCGGGTCCTTCGTCTCCTTCCTCCGCTACGAGGACGGCAAGGCGATGATGATGGGCGACATGGCGGTCACCGAGCGCGAGTTGCAGCGCGTCATCGACATCCTCGACGCGCGCGGCATCACACAGACCGCCATCCACAAGCACCTGCTGACGCACGAGCCGGCGGTCTGGTGGATGCACGTCCACGGGATGCACGAGGACGCCACCTACCTGGCCGAGGCGCTCCGCTCGGCGCTGCGCGCCACCGGGACCCCGCCCTCCACCGGCCTGCCCGTCAAGAAGCAGCTGGACCTGGACACCACCGGCATCGACAGGGCGCTCGGCGCCCAGGGCGACACCGAGGGCGACATCTACAAAATCGTCTTCGCCCGGAACGAGACGATCGTCGACCACGACCGGGTCCTGCCCCGGATGACCGGCTCGACCACCGCGATCTCCTTCCAGCCGGTCGGGAAGCGCAAGGCGATCGTCAACGGCGACTTCGTGATGACCGGCCACGAGGTGCAGGACGTCATCAAAGCCCTGCGGCGCGGCGGGATCGACATCGTCTCGATCCACAGCCACATGCTGACGGACGACCCGCGCCTGTTCTTCCTGCACTTCTGGGGCGTCGGCGACGGCGTCCGCCTCGCCCGCGGGCTGCGCGGCGCGGTGGAGAAGACCAATGTCTCCCCGGCGGTGGCGCTGGGCTGAGTTCCCCGGGGAGCCCCATCGAACAGATCAGGGCCGTCACGGAAACGTGGCGGCCCTGCGGCCCGCACGACCGGCGGGCTAGATCGTTTTTTCGAACGGATCGCTCGTGTGGGGCGGGTGGGACTCGAACCCACGACCGACGGATTATGAGTCCGCTGCTCTAACCGGCTGAGCTACCGCCCCGTTCACGGCGCGTCGCGCACATCTGTGCGCGCCGTCTGCCGCAGCATAGCCGCTCATACGATCTGTTGCCCCGGTGGGGGCACATCGTGTGACCAGCCTGACCTTGAGGACTGCGGGCGGGGCGGGATGGTTCCCGCGCGGCGGGAAATCCCGGCATGAAAAAAGGACCCCCGCGGGGGTCCTCTTCCGGATGGCTCCTCCGACTGGACTCGAACCAGTAACCTGCCGGTTAACAGCCGGCTGCTCTGCCAATTGAGCTACAGAGGATCGCGCTCCCCCGACTGGACTCGAACCAGTAACCTGCCGGTTAACAGCCGGCTGCTCTGCCAATTGAGCTACAGGGGATCGTCGCGTGCCTCGAATGCATCTTCGTCCGGTCTCCCGGGCGGCGTGCGCTCGCTGCGAGACATACATTAGCGCAAGCAGGGGGGTGCTCCGCCAATCGGTCCGCCCGGAGTGAGCTCCGGGTACGCAGGGTAGGCGGCGGACACAGCCCGGCTGGGGCCCGCGAGGCCGTGGGTTCCACGGGATCCGAGGGAAGGATGGGGTGTGATGCGCTACCGGCTGACGTTCATCGCCGGCGCCGCCGTCGGCTATGTGTTCGGCGCGCGGGCGGGCCGCGAGCGGTACGAGGAGTTGCGCAAGGGGGCGCGGCGGATCGCGCAGAATCCGGCCGTGCGCAACACGGCGGAGACGGCCGCGGTGAACGGCCGGGCCCTGGCCGGCCGGGCCCTCGGCAAGGTGGGGGAACGGGTCCCCGGCTCGGTGGCGGACCGGGTCCGCTCGCTGCGCGAGCAGCGGACCCCCGACGAGGACGACTGGGGCACCACCAACACCTGACCGGATGCGGGCGGACGACGGCCGTTTGGCATCATCCTCGGCATGGGCATAGTCGCGGGGCTGGACAGTTCGACCGAGAGCACACGGATCGTCGTCTGCGACGCGGACACGGGTGCCGTGCTCCGGCAGGGGTACGCGCCCCATCCCCCGTCCGCCGCCGAGGGTGACCCCCAGGCGTGGCTGATGTCACTCGGCGAGGCCGCCGCCGGCGGGCTGCTGGAAGGCGTCCAGGCCATCGGCGTCTCGGCACAGCAGCACGGGCTGCTGACGCTGGACGCCGGTGGGGTGCTCGTCCGTCCGGCGCTGCTGGGCAACGACAAGCGGGCACAGCCCGCCGCCGCCGACCTGACCGACGCGCTGGGCGGCCGGGCCGCCTGGGCCGAGGCCGTCGGCACGGTGCCGCAGTCCGCCATGTCCGTCGCCAAGCTCCGCTGGCTGGCCAGGAACGAACCCGAGTCGGCGACCCGTACCGCCATGCTGTTCCAGCCGCACGAGTGGCTGGTGTGGCAGTTGCTGGGCCGGCCGGCGCGGCGGACCACCGACCGCGGCGCCGCCTCGGCCACCGGCTACTGGTCCGCCGCCACCGGCACTTGGCGCCCCGACCTGGTCGAACTGGCGCTGGGCCACCCCGCGGCGCTCCCCGACGTCCTCGCGCCCGCCGAACCGGCCGGGCACACCCCCGAGGGCCTGCTGATCTCCGCGGGCACCGGCGAGACCATGGCCGCCGCCTTCGGCCTCGGCGTGGGCCCCGGCGACGCGGTGATCTCGCTGGGCGCCTCGGGCTCCGTCTTCGCCGTCCACCACCAGGCGCTGACCGACCCCTCCGGCACCATCACCTCGTTCGCCGACGCCACCGGCATGCACCTGCCCGTCGTCCACACCCTCAACGCCGTCCGCGTGCTGCGCGGTACGGCCGAGCTGCTGGGCCTGGACCTGGCGGGGCTCTCGGAGCGGGCGCTGCTCTCGTCCTGGGGCTCGTACGGGCTGGTGCTGCTCCCCTACCTGGAGGGCGAGCGCACCCCGCACCTGCCGCACACCGCCGGGACGCTGGCCGGGCTGCGGCGGGAGAGCATGAAGCCCGAGCACCTGGCGCGGGCCGCCTTCGAGGGGATGCTGTGCGGGCTCGCGGACGCGCTGGACGTGCTGCGCGGGCGCGGCGTCATGGTGCGCCGGGTGTTCCTGCTGGGCGCGGCGGCCGAACTGCCGGCCGTGCAGGCGCTGGCCCCGGCGCTGTTCGGGACCCAGGTCGTCGTCCCCCAGCCGGCCGACTACGCGGCGCTGGGCGCGGCCCGGCAGGCCGCCTGGGCGCTGGGCGTCCAGCACGGGATGCTGTCCCCGCAGGAGCCGCCGCGCTGGCCGCAGGGCGCCGGGCAGGTCTTCGAGCCCGGCGAGGACCTGCCGTCGGGGCAGGCCGTGCGGCAGCAGTACGCGACGGTGCGCGAGCAGACGCATCCGGGGGCGTTCGGGCAGTAGGTCAGTCGAGGTAGCCGCGGAGCTGGTCGGCGAAGGCGTGGTCGCGGAGCTTGTTGAGGGTCTTGGACTCGATCTGCCGGATCCGCTCCCGGGTCACCCCGAATATCCGGCCGATCTCCTCCAGCGTCCGCGGCCTGCCGTCCACCAGCCCGTAGCGCAGTTGCACGACCTTGCGCTCGCGCTCGCCCAGCGTCGACAGCACGGCCTCCAGGTGCTCGCGCAGCAGCAGGAAGGCCGCGGACTCGACGGGCGAGGCGGCGTCGCCGTCCTCGATGAGGTCGCCGAGCGCGACGTCGTCCTCCTCGCCCACGGGCGCGTGCAGCGAGACCGGCTCCTGGGCCAGCCGCAGCACCTCGCTGACCCGCTCCTCGGAGAGGTCGAGGTACGCGGCGACCTCCTCCGCCGTCGGCTCGCTGCCGCGCTCCTGGAGCATCCGGCGCTGCACCCGGACGACGCGGTTGATCAGCTCGACGACGTGCACCGGGACGCGGATGGTGCGCGCCTGGTCGGCGAGGGCCCGGGACATGGCCTGGCGGATCCACCAGGTGGCGTAGGTGGAGAACTTGTAGCCCCGCGCGTAGTCGAACTTCTCCACCGCCCTGATCAGACCGAGGTTGCCCTCCTGGACCAGGTCGAGCATGGTCAGGCCGCGGCCGATGTAGCGCTTGGCGACGGAGACGACGAGGCGCAGATTGGCCTCGATCAGGCGGCGCTTGGCCATCCGGCCCAGGACGACGAGGCGGTCGAGGTCGAGCGCCAGACAGGTGTCGAGGTCGGGGTCGTTCGACAGCTTCTCCTCGGCGAACAGCCCGGCTTCCACCCGGCGGGCCAGCTCCACCTCCTCGGCCGCGGTGAGCAGGGGGATGCGGCCGATCTCGCGGAGGTACTGGCGGAAGAGGTCCGAGGAGGGGCCGCCGGTCTCGGCGCGCCGGTCGCGATCCCGGTCCCGTTCCCGCTCCGGGAGCGGCTCCGGCTCCTCGGCCAGGGTCTCGGGCGGGGGCGGTCCGGGCTGCCGCGGAACGGCCCCTACGGGGTCGGCCAGGGCCTCGGGGAGGGT
>NZ_JBPQTX010000286.1:0-9052 GCF_051386555.1 Streptomyces sp. URMC 126 | reverse complement strand
CCGGGTGGACCAGAAACGGGAGTGGGTGGGCGAGCACCTCCCGCACGTCCTCGAACGCCGGACGAGCCGGGTGGACCAGAAACGGGAGTGGGTGGGCGAGCACCTCCCGCACGTCCTCGAACGCCGGACGAGCCGGGTGGACCGGAAGCGGGGTGAGTGGGCGAGCGCCTCACGCGCGTCCTCGTGCGCCGGACGGGCTGGTGGGTCGGTCACGCTCCCAGCAAGCGTGATGCCGAGTAGATGAGCAAGCCCGCCAGTGCGCCCACCACCGTGCCGTTGATGCGGATGAACTGGAGGTCCCGGCCGATGTGTGCCTCGATCTTGCGGGACGTTTGCTCCGCGTCCCAGCCCGCCACGGTTTCCGTGATCAGTGAGGTGATCTCGTCCCGGTACGTCGTCACGACGTATACGGCCGCGTCCTCCAGCCAGCCGTCGACCTTGGCGCGCAGCCGTTCGTCCGTGGTCATCCGGGCGCCCAGGGAGAGGATCGCCGTCCGGGTGCGCAGCCGCAGTTCGCTGCGCTCGTCCTCCGCGGCGGCCACCACCATCGCCCGTACGGAGTTCCAGGCCGACGCGATCAGGTCCTGTACCTCGCTCCGGCCCAGGACCTCCGACTTCAGCCGTTCCACCCGCGCCCGGGTGTCCGGGTCGGACTGGAGGTCGTGCGCGAAGTCGGCGAGGAAGCGGTCGACCGCGCCGCGCGCCGGGTGGCCGGGCATGTCCCGCATCTCGGTGACGAAGCGCAGCAGCTCCTTGTAGACCCGTTCGCCGACCTTCCGGTCGACGAAGCGCGGTGTCCAGCCGGGCGCGCCGCCGGTGACGGCCTGCATCACCGAGTCCCCGTGCGCGACCAGCCAGTCGTGGGCCCGGGCGCACACCAGGTCGACGACCTTGTGGTGGCCGCCGTCGGCGACGATCCGCTCCAGCATCCGCCCGACGCCCGGAGCGACCTCCTGGGCGTCGGCCCGTCGGGTGACGGCCTCGCCGACCACCGCCTGTACGTCCGCGTCGCGGAGGACGCGGAGGGCGCCGCGCAGGGCGGTGGAGAGTTCGGCCGTCACCCGGTCGGCGCGTTCGGGGGCGGCGAGCCAGGCGGCAAGGCGGGAGCCGATGCCGACGGCCCGGAGCCGGCGGCGGACGACGTCGCCGGAGAGGAAATTCTCGCCGACGAACTCGCCGAGGCTCTGCCCCAACTGGTCCTTCTTGGTCGGGATGATCGCGGTGTGCGGGATCGGCAGGCCCAGCGGGTGGCGGAACAGGGCCGTGACGGCGAACCAGTCGGCGAGCGCGCCGACCATGCCCGCCTCCGCCGCCGCGGCCACATAGCCCGCCCAGGCGCCCGCGCCCGAGGACTTCGCCCAGGTGGCGAGGGCGTAAACGAGGGCGACGCCGAGGAGCAGCCCGGTCGCGAAGGCCTTCATCCGGCGGACGCCGCGGCGTTTCCGCTCGTCGGCCTCGCTGTAGGTGAAGCCGACGGGGGGTGTTCGTCCCGCCGTTGCTCCGGGGGTTCCCGTTGCTCCGGGGGCCCCTTTCACCCCGGGAGTCCCAGGCGCCCCCGTCGCGCCCGCGCCCGGCCGGGCGCCCTCCGTCGGCTCTCCGCCGTCCTCGGCGCCCGTCGCCGCGTCCTCATGGGACCGATTCATCCGTACCACCCGTCCGCGTTTCCTCGGAGGTTTCCCCGTCCCGCTCGGGAAGGCTCTTTTCTCTCTACCCGCTCGACTCGGGGAACGGCCCGGTAGTTCCCACCGTCTGACACGTCGCGGCCGGTCCGCACCGGCGGGCCGGCCGCCCGGAGCTCCCACGGCCCGCGTGGGATCATGGACCCGGCGACCGGGCCGAGGCGGCACCCGTACGGGCGCCTTCCCCGCCGGCCCGCCCGGATCCCGCCCCGTCCGACCGCCGTTCAGGAGACTTCCCGCGATGACCAGGCGTCCTCTGTCCCGCGGCACCGCCTGTGCCCTGATCGCCGCGCTGGTGGCCGTCGTCACCCTGGTCTCCGCGGCGATCTTCCTGGGCGCGGCGGGCCGCGACACGGGCGGCGGGGAACCGCGGCACCGGCGGCCGGACGCCGCGCCCGCCGCGGTGAGCGGCTGGACCGGTTCCTGGGCCGCCGCGCCCGCCGCCGCCGATCCGCGGGCGCCGGCCGGGCTCCCCGGGACGTCCGTCCGCAACGTGATCCACACCAGCGTCGGCGGCACCGGCGCCCGCGTCCACCTGTCGAACCTCTTCGGCGACCGGCCGCTCCGTCTCACCCACGCCTCGCTCGCCGTCTCCGCCGGACCGGGAACGGCCGCCGCCGTTCCGGGGACGATGCGGCGGCTGTCGTTCGGCGGCCAGGCCGCCGTGAGCGTGCCCGCCGGACGGGCCGCCGTCAGCGATCCGGTGCCGCTCACCGTGGCCCCCGCGTCCGACCTGCTCGTCACGGTCTACGCGGCGGCCCCTTCCGGGCCGGTGACACTGCACCCGCACGCCCGTCAGGTCTCCTGGCTCGCTCGCGGCGACCGGGCGGAGGACACCGACGGCACCCGGTACACCGTCCGCACGGCCTCCTGGCGGTACGTCACCGGACTCGACGTCTGGGGCACGCAGGCGACCGGCTCCGTCGTCGCCATCGGCGACTCCATCACCGACGGCGTCAACTCGACGATGAACGCCAACCGGCGCTGGACCGATTTCCTGGCGGCCCGGCTGCGCTCCGAGCCGGGCGCTCCACGGTACGGCGTGCTGAACGAGGGCATCAGCGGCAATCGCGTCCTGCTGAGCAACCGCGGCCGGGCGCCCTCCAACAACCCCCGCGCGCTCGACCGCTTCGACCGCGACGTGCTCGGCCGGACGGGGGTGCGGGCCGTCGTCGTCGAGCTGGGGGTGAACGACATCCTGCGGCGGCCGCAGCAGCTCGACGCTCAGCGCATCCTCGACGGGCTGCGGCGGCTGGTCGCGCGGGCGCACGCACGGGGGCTGGTGGTCGTCGGGTCCACGCTGACGCCGTTCGGCGGGCATCTGGGGGTGGTGCCGGCGCGGCAGGAGCCTGTGCGGCTGGCCGTCAACGCGGAGATCCGGGCCGGGCGAGTGTTCGACTCCGTGGTGGATTTCGACCGGGTGTTGCGGGATCTGGCTGATCCGCAGCGGTTGCTGCCCGCTTATGACAGTGGGGATCGGCTGCATCCGAATGATGCGGGGTATCGGCGGATGGCGGAGGCTTTTGATCTTGGGGCGTTGGTGGGGCGGCCGGTGCCTGCTGCCGTGCTTTAGCCCTCCGGGCGGGGTGGGTGGGGTTGGCCCCGGCCCCGCCCTTTCACCGTTTCTTGCAGGGGCTACGCCCCCGCACCCCCGAAACCGCGCTCCGCGCGGTTGTCCTCAAGCGCCGGACGGGCTCGTCAGGCCCTTGCGCTTCTTCCGTGTCACGCTCACCCCGCCCCAGAAGGCGAAGCCCGTGATGCGGACGCGGGGGGAGCCGGGGGTGCCCGTGTCCGCTCCCTTGGAGTCGAAGCCGCCCATCAGGCCCAGGCCGTTGACCTCGACGTACAGGTCCGGGGGGACGACGACCTCCATGCCGCCCATCACGGCGATGCAGCGGATCGTCACGTCGCGGCCCTCGAAGCGCGCCTGGCGGAGGTCGATTTGGCCGCCGCCCCAGAAGGCGAAGGCGGTGAAGACGCGCGGCACGGTCCACCGGCCCTGCCGTTGGAAGCCGCCCATGACGGCGACGGCGCCCCTGGACGACGGTGTTCCGCCGATCCGGGCCTCCCAGCCCTCGTCGGTCACGGCGGGGCCGCCCGAGGCGGGGACGGCGAGTCCGGTGCCGGCGGGCGGCAGGTCGCGGACGAGGGGGGCGAGGTCGGCGTGGGTCCGGGCCTTGTAGGCCGCGTCGAGACGCTCCCCGAACTCCTCCATGTCCAGCCGTCCTTCGGCGACGGCCGTCCGGAGCGCCTCGGCCACGCGCTCGCGCTCGGCGTCGGAGGCGCGCATCTCAGGGCGATCGCTTGTCATGACCACAGATTAGGGCCTGAGGGGCTCACAGGCCCGGCCGATCGGCGTACAGCCGGGCGATGACCTGCTCGATGTCCGGTTCGCGCACCGAGAGGTCGACCAGGGGGTAGCGCTCGGCGACGGCCGCCACGATGGGGGCGGCGCTGCGGGCCGCCGGGAAGGCGAGCCACTGACGGGGGCCCTCCACCCGGTCGACGCGGGTGCCGGGGATGTCGTCGATGGGCGGCAGTTCGTGCTCCAGGTCGACGACGAGCATCCGCTCGCTCTCCCCCACGGTGTGCAGGCCGTCCAGGGCGCCGTCGTAGACGAGCCGGCCGTGGTCGATGACCATCACCCGGCCGCACAGCTGCTCGATGTCCGTCAGGTCGTGGGTGGTCAGCAGGACCGTGGTGCCGCGCTCGGCGTTGAGGTCGCGGAGGAAGCCGCGCACCTTCGCCTTGCTGACCACGTCCAGGCCGATCGTCGGCTCATCCAGGTAGAGCACGTCGGGGTCGTGCAGCAGGGCCGCCGCGATGTCGCCGCGCATCCGCTGGCCGAGGGAGAGCTGCCGGACGGGGACGTCGAGGAGGTCGCCCAGGTCGAGGAGGTCGACGCAGCGCTCCATGTTGGCGCGGTAACGGGCGTCGGGGATGCGGTACATACGGCGGACGAGGCCGTAGGAGTCGCGCAGGGGCAGGTCCCACCACAGGGTGGTGCGCTGTCCGAAGACGACGCCGATCCGGCGGGCCAGCCGGGTGCGGTCGCGGGTCGGGTCGATGCCGGCGACCCGCAGCCGGCCGCCGCTGGGCATGAGGATGCCGGTGAGCATCTTGATCGTGGTGGATTTGCCGGCGCCGTTCGGGCCGATGTAGCCCACGATCTCGCCGCGCGGCACGCGGAAGGAGATGCCGTCGACGGCCCGGACCTCCCGGCGCTCGCGGCGCAGCAGGCCGGCTCGGCGGCGAACGTGGAACACCTTCTCCACGCTGTCGAGTTCGATGAACGCCTTGTCGTCGACGCCCGGTACGGAATCACTCTGGTCCGTTTCCGCCACTCTCAACTCCCCGTGCTCTGATAGCTCCTCAGGCCCGCCCGCCACATCAGCCCCGTGAGCGCGAGCAGCAGCACCGCCACCAGCGGGCCGCAGAACGACACCCAGCCGGGCAGGCGCAGCGGGTCGTCCCGGCCCAGCAGCCGCAGGACGGGCAGCCAGTTGACGAAGGCGAGCGGGACGACGAACGTCACCCCGCGCACCAGGTCCCTGGCGAAGACCGTCGGCGGGTACTGGAGCATGGTGACGCCGCCGTAGGTGAAGGAGTTGGCCACCTCCGAGGCCTCGGAGGCCCAGAACTGGAAGGCCGCCCCGGCCAGGAACACGGCACAGAAGATCGCCGTCCCCGCCACCACCGTCACCAGCAGGAACACCGCCTTGAGCGGCGTCCAGGCCACGTCGACGGAGGCCACGCCCCAGCCCAGCACCGCCAGCCCCTGGGCGATCCGGCCCAGCCGGCGGAGCGCGAACCGGTCGGCGGCCACCTGGGCGAGGACCGGCACCGGGCGTACCAGCAGGGTGTCGAACGTACCGTCGCGCACCCGGTGTCCCACGCGTTCCGCGTTCCCCAGGATCAGGTCGGCGAGGCCGAAGGAGGAGCAGGTCGCCCCGTAGAGCAGGGCGATCTCGGGGAGCGTGAACCCGCCCAGGGCGTCGATGTGCGAGAACATCAGCAGGATCGCGACGAAGTCGAGGCCGCTGGTGACGAAGTTGCCCACGATCATGAGGACGAACGACGCCCGGTACGTCATCGTCGAGCGCACCCACATCGCGGCGATCAGCAGGTACGCGCGGACGGCGTGCGTCCACAGGCCCATCCGCTCAGCCACCCTGGACCACCGCCTTCCGCGTGGCGCGCGCCTGCGTCAGCCGGCCGAACGCCAGCAGCAGCGCCGCCCAGCCGGCCTGGAAGGCCAGTGCGCCGGCCAGGCCCGTTCCCTCGTACCGGCCCAGCAGTACGTCCACCGGCACCTGGAAGACGGCGGCCCACGGCAGGGCCTGCGCCACGTCGCCGAAGGTCCCGGGGAAGACGGTGAGCGGCAGCAGGGTGCCCGAGAAGAAGAGGGTGAGCAGCTGGCCGACCATGACGACGCCGGCGCCGTCGAGCAGCCAGAAGGCGGACAGCGCCATCAGGAAGCGCAGGGCGAAGCCGACGACCACGGCCAGCGTCACGGCGCACAGGAACAGCAGCCAGCGCGACGGCCGCGTGGGGAGCGTGAGTTCGAAGCAGAGGGCGCCCGCCGTCAGCGGCACCACCCCGCGCCCCAGCAGCTGGAAGGCGGCCCGGCCCAGGTCGGCCGCGAGCCACCACAGCTGGAGGTCGGCGGGCCGGTAGAGGTCGACGGCGATGTCGCCGTTGCGGATGCGCTCCTGCAACTCCTGCTCGAAGCCGCCGCCGAGCAGTGAGACCGCCGCCAGCAGGGCCTGGCCGACCCAGACGAAGGTGAGGGCCTGCCCCTGGTCGTAGCCGCCAAGGTGGGGGCGCTCTTCCCAGAGGGCGGTGAAGGTGTAGGCGAGGATGAAGCCGAAGACCGTATTGGTGAACACGCCGGCCGCGGTGGCCATCCGGTACGTGGCGTGCCGCCGGAAGCCGCTCACCGCGACGGCGGCGTACAGCCGCATCCCAGGCCCCCTCGTCTCGTTGAACCTTGTCAGTCCGCCGACCGGCCGGGCCGAACCCGAAGCGCAGGAGCGTAGCCGCACCCCTCAGTCCCGTGCCATGGATTATTCACCCCTCGGAGTGGTCGCCCGCGGCCGAACGGCTCTGACCGCGCCGTACGGGGGCGCTGGATCCCTCCGGCCGGGACCGGTGGTGCGACAGTGCTTCCGGGAAGCACGGCAGCGCTGCCGGGTCGTGCGGCACCGCCTGACCGACACCGTCCGCCGTGGCCGCGCAACCCCGGCGACGGGCCGAGGAGTTCCGGGAAAGATGAGCGACGAGCAGTCACAGCACCGTACCCGCGCCAGGGGTGACGACCCGCCGGGCTGGGCCCCGAGAGGCGACGCCGCCCGCCCCCGCAAGCGCACCGGCTGGCGACGGCTGCTGCCCACGTGGCGCATGGTGCTCGGCGGGTTCCTGCTGGTCGTCCTCCTCCTCGCGGGCGGCCTGATCGCCGGGTACACGCTGGTCGACATCCCCGCCGCCAACAAGGCGGCGACCGCGGAGAGCAACGTCTTCCTCTACGCGGACGGCAGCCAGCTGGCCCGCGACGGGGAGGTCAACCGGGAGAGCGTCCCGCTCAGCCGCATCCCCAAGGCCGTCCAGCACGCGGTGCTCGCCGCCGAGGACCGCGACTTCTACAGCGAGTCCGCCGTCAACCCCGAGGCGATGGTCCGCGCGGCCTGGAACACCGTCACCGGCAAGGGCAAGCAGTCGGGCTCCACGATCACCCAGCAGTACGTCAAGAACTACTACCTGGGCCAGGAGCAGACCATCAGCCGCAAGGTGAAGGAATTCTTCATCGCCATCAAGCTGGACCGGGAGTCCGGCAAGGACGACATCCTGGAGGGCTACCTCAACACCAGCTACTTCGGGCGCAACGCGTACGGCATCCAGGCCGCCGCCCAGGCGTACTACGGCAAGGACTCCGACAAGCTCGACGTGGCCCAGGGCGCCTACCTGGCCACCCTGCTCAACGCGCCGAGCGCGTACGACGTCGGCGCCCACCCCGAGAACAAGCCGCGCGCCCTGGCCCGCTGGAACTACGTCCTCGACGGCATGGTCAAGAAGAATTGGCTGACCCGCGAGCAGCGCGCCGCCGTGAAGTTCCCCGCCCCGGGCAAGAGCAGGCCCCGGCTGGGGATGTCCGGCCAGCGCGGATACCTCGTCGAGGCCGTCAAGGACTACCTCACCAGCAACAAGATCGTCGACGAGCAGACGCTGGCCGCCGGCGGCTACCGCATCACCACCACCATCGACCGCGAGAAGCAGAAGGCGTTCACCGACGCCGTGCAGTCCGAGCTGATGGACGAGCTCAGCGACTCCCGGAAGACCGACTCCTACGTCCGCGCCGGGGGCGCCTCCATCGACCCGCGCACGGGCCGGATCGTCGCCCTCTACGGCGGCATCGACTACACGCGGCAGTACGTCAACAACGCCACCCGCCGCGACTACCAGGTCGGCTCCACCTTCAAGCCGTTCGTGTTCACCTCCGCCGTGCAGAACGACTCCACCACGCAGCAGGGCCGGGCCATCACCCCGTTCACGGTGTACGACGGCACGAACAAGCGGCCGGTGCAGGGCCCCGACGGGCCGGTCGGCTACGCCCCCGCCAACGAGGACGACCGCAGCTACGGGCCGATCACCGTCACCAAGGCCACCGACCTGTCGGTGAACGCCGTCTACGCGCAGATGGCCGAGGACGTCGGCCCGTCGCGGGTGAAGGCCACCGCCGTCGCCCTCGGCGTCCCCGCGAAGACGCCCGACCTGACCGCCTCCCCCTCGATCGCCCTCGGCCCGGCCACCGCCAGCGTGCTGGACATGACGCAGGCCTACGCCACCCTCGCCAACCACGGGCGGCACGGCCCGTACACGCTGGTGGAGAAGGCCACCAAGGGCGGCGAGACGCTCCAGTTGCCCGACCGGGGGGAGCGGAAGCAGGCCGTCCCCCGGGAAGCCGCCGACACCACCACCTCCGTGCTGCGGAGCGTGGTCGAGAGCCCGGGCGGCACGGGCGCCGCCGCGCGCGCCGCCGGACGGCCCGCGGCCGGCAAGACCGGCACCGCGGAGGAGGACAAGGCCGCCTGGTTCGCGGGCTACACCCCCGACCTGGCCACCGTCGTCGCCGTCATGGGACAGGACTCCGAGAGCGGCGAGCAGAAGCCGCTGTACGGCGCGACCGGGCTGCCCCGCATCAACGGCGGCGGCTACCCGGCGCAGATCTGGGCGGCGTACACCGCCGACGCGCTGGAGGGCACCCCCGCCCACGACTTCGACCTGGAGCTCCAGCAGGGCGCCGAGAGCCCGCCGCCGGAGCCGCCCGCCACCTCCGCGCCGCCGGAGCCGTCCGCCAGTCCGCCCCCGTCCACCAC